>CAMCII010000422.1 GCA_945874505.1 Bordetella parapertussis
CACTTTCGATCGATAGTCCTTTTCGTATCGGGGCTTGTGTTTTTTATTATCGCCAACGACGCGACGAAACGTCCATACCTTTTGAAGAAAAAATTCTGTTTTTGAATGATCAACTATTGGTGGTGGATAAACCGCATTTCGTCGCGGTGACGCCTGGTGGTCGGTTTTTGCGTGAAACACTTCTCGCTCGTCTGAAGCGAAGTACAGCCATTGATACCTTGACGCCAATTCACCGACTTGACCGAGAAACTGCTGGGGTAATGATGTTTTCCGTTGACTCATCGACGCGTAGTCTTTGGCAATCTCTGTTCAGGCATCGAAAGGTGAGTAAAGTTTACGAAGCTGTAGCGCCTTTTCGTGAATCGATGTCATTTCCGCGAGAGGTCAGTAGTTGCATTGTTCGTGACGAGAAATTTTTCCGTATGCGGGAAGTTAAAGAGGCAGCAAATGCATTTACGACCATTGATCTGATTGAACGACGTGGTTCCCTGGCACTTTATCGTTTGTATCCTCACACCGGTAAAATGCATCAGCTGCGGGTTCATATGAACTCACTTGGGATACCCATCTTGAACGATCGTTTTTATCCAGAGGCCTTACCCTCTGGCATGGATGATTTTTCTGTGCCTCTGCAATTGCTTGCTCGATCATTGGCGTTTACTGATCCTGTAAGTGGCGAGGCACGTTTTTTTGAAAGCAACTTCAAGCTTCAAGAAATTTCCGTCTAAGTAAAGTTGGATTTTTTGTATGTAGAACCGCATGCTATTTCCATCGGTCTAAAGTTACCCCCCCGCACCACCGCATCACAGCATCACCATAAAATGGGTTTGTATTAAACGTTTTCCTATTGCCGTATTTTTTGACTCTATAAAAACAACAACTTATGAAGTCAGCATCTTCTGGAGTATCAAGCACATTCGTCTTGCGACGCGCAATTGTCGCTCTCTCCGCCGCGGCATTTGGGAGCGGTATGTCGATGCGCGTGGCAGACCCTATGCTGGTTCGGTTGTCATCGGATTTTTCAATACCCTTGGGAATGGCAGCCTGGGTGGTCACTGTCTTTGGATTTACGTACGGTGTCTCTCAGCTGTTTTTTGGGCCTTTAGGTGACCGCTACGGCAAATACTTAGTCATCGCGTGGGGTTGCATTGCTTGCGCGGCAACGGCTTTATTGTGTGGGTTGATGGGTGGTTTCTCAGGTTTGTTGATTGCTCGTGGCTTGGCCGGCGCAACGGCTGCTGCTGTCATTCCTTTATCCATGGCGTGGATTGGCGACGTCGTTCCCTACGAGAACCGACAATCCGTGCTTGCACGTTTTTTAGTTGGACAAATTCTTGGTTTATCGACCGGCGTGTTGGTCGGGGGTTGGTGTGCAGATTATTTGGACTGGCGATCGCCTTTTTTTCTGATTGCGCTTTGGTTTTTTATTATTGGGCTATACCTTGTTAGTCTCAACCGTTCGCTTCCCGATAATGCGCGCGTACTTTATAAAGCTGGTGGTAGTGCTCTAACGCGATTGGGTTCCGAATTTCGTGCGGCGTTAACTATTCAATGGGCACGCACGGTGTTATTAACCGTGTTTATCGAGGGTGGCTTGGTGTTTGTTGCACTTGCCTTTTTGCCTGCGCATTTACACACGGTCTATAAACTTTCCTTGTCATCGGCGGGCGCCATGGTCATGCTCTTCGGACTCGGAGGGTTGATTTTTGCTCTCGCCTCTCGCATGTTGGTCCTTCGACTAGGTGAGACAGGTTTAACCCGATACGGTGGCTTATTGATGGGCTTGGCTTTGCTGGTAATCGCTTATTCCCCGCAATGGTGGATTACCTTACCCGCTTGTCTCTGCTTCGGATTAGGCTTCTACATGTTGCATAACACTCTGCAAATCAACGCAACACAAATGGCGCCAGAACGGCGCGGCGCGGCTGTGGCGGCATTCGCGTCTTGCTTTTTTCTCGGTCAGTCCACTGGGGTTGCCGTTGGTGGCGCTTTATTGAGTTTTACGAGTACAGACCATTTGATCGCAATAGCCGGTCTCGGGGTTACGCTTGTTGGCGAGCGTTTTTCCCGTTGTCTCAGGCAGAAAGTTTCTTAATATATTTCTTTTACGTGCGCGATGCGAAAGCCCGTAATTCAGCAGCCAAGCTCGGCTGTAACGAATCCATATCATTTGCCATTTGCTGAAGGCTTAAAGCAGCATTGACGCGGTCTTCTGTGCGCTTAGCGTCGGCACCCTTAGAGATAAACAGCGTGGCACACAAGGTCGCAAAACGCTTTGGTAGGGTTGTGGCCAAAGGCTTGGCAATTTCGATGGTGGGAAAATAGAGATTTGACATGGCGACTCCAGGAAATAAATTCGTTTGTTGCGCCGCAGTATAGTTCCTGGGGAGATATATTAAAAATTCTGTTTTTAGATATCTTTTATACTGAATTTATATATCATGTTCTTTTGAGCTGTCTTTCCGACTTGCCATCTTTAAAACGTTTCTTTACTACCTGGTGTCTTTCTGACAATGAGTTTTCTTACCCTTGACCTCAATTTGCTGCGTGTATTTGATGCAGTAATGACCGAACAAAATCTTACGCGGGCAGCTGATCGACTCGCAATGACTCAACCAGCGGTATCTAATGCAGTTAAACGTCTGCGTGATTCGCTGGGTGATGAGCTTTTAATTCGCACGGCACACGGTGTAAAACCAACGGCACGCGCTGAATCATTGTGGCCGGCGGTCAGACAAGCACTTGCTGATTTGGAAGAGGCTGTTGCGCCGCGCAGTTTTGAATTAGTAAAAGCTCATGCGACTTTTTGCATGGCTATGGCCGACGCGACGGCAGGTTTGATGTTGCCGCCTTTGGTACGGCTGATTGAAAACGAGGCGCCAGGTATCGATATACGCATGGTGCCACTCACAACGAGAGAACCTCGTCCTCAGCTGTTACGTGGAGATATTGACCTAGCGATTGGGTTTTTTCCGGGCGTTGTCGCGCAACTGCAAGGTGCCACCGAAACACCAATACGCCATGAGCGACTGTATTCAGGTCAGTATGTTTGCGTGATGAAAAAAAAACATTCTTTAGCAAAAGAAGATTTGACCGTAGACAGGTATTGCGAAGCGAATCATTTGTTGGTGAGTTTCTCGGGACGTGCGCGCGGCTTGGTAGACGATGCTTTGCTATCCTTGGGCAGGCAACGTCGAATTCTGTTAACGGTCAATCAATTTTTTACCGCAGGTAAAGTAGTGGCGGCTTCTGATTTGATCATGGTGTTGCCACGTCATTTGATTGAGGCCACCGGGATGACTAACCATTTGGTCGCAAAAGAATTACCTTTCGCAATGCCTGAAGTTCATATTGATATGTTGTGGCATGAGCGCAATGCTCGGTCTCCGGGACATCGTTGGTTGCGTGAACAGTTACGAGAGTTTGATGTGCTAAACAACATCGGTTTAGAAAGTTGACACAGCCTACAGGAAAATTTTACTTTGAAAAACTAATGTGTTTTTGATCGTTAAATGATTAGCAGTTTTTTCTCACAGCGCATGATCTACTGATGTGTCTATTTTGTGCAAGCGCTTTATTGTTTTAAATTTGTCACTCCAA
>CAMCII010000423.1 GCA_945874505.1 Bordetella parapertussis
GAGCACCAATACGGACAACGTAATCAGTAGAGCACCCGCCCAGGCGAGACTCACCCAGTTGTCATAGGGGCTCATTGCAAACTGGAAGATCACCACAGGCAAATTCGCCATCGGTGCATTCATGTTGGTAGAGAAAAACTGATTATTTAAGGCAGTAAATAGCAGTGGAGCGGTTTCACCGCTTGTCCGCGCAAGCGCAAGCAGAAGACCTGTCATGACGCCTGAACGCGCAGCACGCAGCGTCACATAATTTGTGACCTTCCAATGCGGAGCACCAAGAGCGAAAGCAGCCTCACGTAAGCTACCAGGTACAAGGCGCAACATATTTTCAGTGGTTTTGAGCACCACTGGGATGGCGATCAGAGCAAGTGCAAACGAACCGGCCCAGCCCGAAAAGTGTTTAACCTGCGCCACCAACACTGCGTAAACAAACAGCCCCAGAACGATGGACGGCGCGGACAACATAATATCAACCACAAAGCGCGTCACCGAGGCCAGTTTATTGTCGTCACCGAACTCAGCCAAATAAACACCAGCCAGAATGCCGATAGGGGTACTGATCAACACGCTGACACCCACCATCATCAAACTGCCGACGATCGCATTGGCCAACCCACCACCAGGTGTACCAGGCGCGGGAGTCGACTCAGTGAAGATCGTTAGACTCAAGCCGGCAAAACCATTCTTAAAAAGAATGAACAAAATCCACAGCAAAACAAACAGGCCTAGAACCATCGCAAAAAAGGAGGCAAACAGACCAAGCTTGTTGACGAACTTACGGCGTCGATACAGGTTGTTGTTCATTAGGTCTTTGCCCCTTGAGCTCTTTCAGTACGCAAGATCATGATCTTTGCGATAGCGAGTACGACAAAGGTAATCACGAATAAGAGAAAACCGAGCGCGAACAATGTCGATAAGTGAAAATCATCGGCTTCACCAAATTCGTTGGCGAGCGTCGAAGCAATCGAGGTGCCGGGCGCAAACAAAGACTCGCTGATGCGTTGAGAGTTACCGATCACAAACGTGACCGCCATGGTTTCGCCCAGTGCACGACCAAGACCCAACATGATGCCACCGATCACGCCTTTTTGTGTGTAGGGCAATACGATATAACGCACAACCTCCCAAGTCGTACAGCCCACACCATAGGCAGACTCGCGCAAAATCGGAGGCACAATTTCAAACACATCGCGCATCACCGCGGCGATAAACGGCAACACCATAAAGGCCAGAATAATGCCTGCAGCCAATAGCCCGATACCATTCATGGCACCACCGAAAAGGGGGCCGATCAAAGGCATTTGACCAAGAGTAGACTGCAGGGCTGGCTGACCATAATCGGCAAAAAGGGGCGCAAAAATAAACAGTCCGAACATGCCGTAAATAATAGAGGGCACTGCGGCAAGCAACTCAATCGCTGTACCTAGAGGGCGGCGCAACCAAAGCGGGCACATTTCCGTTAAAAATAGTGCGATGCCGAAGGCCAAGGGGACTGCGATCAAGAGCGCAATCACAGAGCTGATCAGCGTGCCGTAGATCGCGATCGCGGCACCAAAGTCTTCGTTGATGATGTCCCACTCAACGGTCCAAATAAAATCAATACCAAACTTTTTAAAAGCCGGCCAGGCGCTGATCATCAGTGAAACCATGATAGCCGCCAGTGCGATTAACACCAGTATCGCAAAGAACATCGTGACTTTGTGAAACAAAAAGTCTTGGATACGCTGCTTTTTGACTACCGCAACCATGCGCGGATCCATCATGCCACTCGTCGTTGGGGGCGTACCCATCTACTACTCCTTAGAACCGAATGTCCAGACCCCCAGGGTCTGGACAGACTGATTTGACACTCTACGAAACAACTCAATTGCGATCGTTCTGAATACTACGTTTTAAAAACTAAGTTCTAAGATCTGAAAGCTTAGTGCTTGAGCTGTGACCAAACCTTGCTAGCAATCGCCTTGGTCAAGGTATCAGGCAGTGGCACGTAATCCAAGTCAAGCGCGAGTTGCTGACCGTCTTTGAAAGCCCAAGTAAAGAACTTGATCACGTCTTTAGAAGCCGCCTTGTCGGCGGGCTCTTTGTACATCAAAACAAACGAGGCACCGGTGATGGGCCAGGCTGAAGCACCCTTTTGCTCAACCAGCGAGATACCCATACCTGGAACGCTGAACCAGTCTGCACCAGCCGCTGCCGCAGCGAAACTCTTTTCGCTT
Organism: Bordetella parapertussis; assembly: GCA_945874505.1. Classification (GTDB taxonomy): domain Bacteria; phylum Pseudomonadota; class Gammaproteobacteria; order Burkholderiales; family Burkholderiaceae_B; genus Zwartia; species Zwartia parapertussis_J. The sequence continues at coordinate 2,217 of CAMCII010000423.1, forward strand.
GGGGCCACGTACTGACCATCTTTGTTCATCATTTGCATGTAGGTAATGTTGTTTTTCTTGGCATACGCGTACTCTACGTAACCAATTGAACCTTTCACGCGGGTGACGTTCGCTGCAACACCTTCATTACCTTTACCGCCGACTGAACTTGCTGCAGGCCATTTCACTGCGGCACCCTTGCCAACCTTGTCTGCCCAAGGCTTGCTGACTTCGTTCAGATAGTCAGTAAAAATAAAGGTTGTACCAGAACCATCCGCACGGTGAACCACAGTAATTGACTGGTTGGGCAATTTTTTACCCGGATTGAGTGCGGCAATTTTAGGGTCATTCCAGTTTGTAATCGTGCCCATAAAAATATCACCCAATACTGGTCCTGTCAGTTTGAGTTCGGCTTGCTTAAAGCCGTCGATGTTGACGATCGGTACAACACCACCCAGAATCACTGGAAACTGGACCATGCCATCTTTTTCGAGCTGTGGGCCTGCCACGGGCGCATCCGACGCACCGAAGGTCACAGTTTTAGCGCGAATCTGGCGCAAACCGCCAGATGAGCCGATGGACTGGTAATTCAAACCGACGTTCTCGATTTTTTTGTAAACTTCTGCCCATTTGGCGAAAATTGGGTATGGAAACGTTGCGCCTGCGCCGGTGATATCTGCCGCTTGCGAAGCGAAGCTCAGCGCGCTGAGTGCGAGCGCCGCTGAGAGTTTGACGAGTGAGCGTTTGAGCATGTCTTAGCCTTTTAAAATTCAATTTATGACGAGATCTAGACCCTTATTTGGCTCTAGTATGATCATGGTACAGACCGAACATGACGGCTTTATGACAGTCACAAACAAAAATGACCCCAGCTGGGGCCACATGTAAAATTTATTAAGCTATTGATTTATAAGTATTTAATTAAAATTCAATCAAATGCCTTTACGATTTTTGCATCAAATGCTCATGTAATTTGAACGCTGCACGCCGATTGACCAGTTTGCTGTAACTGCCATCGGGCTGCTGTAGCCAGGCCAGGCGATTGTCGCGCAGCGCAAAGGTAAAGGCCTCTTCAATCACACGTTTTTTTAAGGTTTTTTCTAAAACCGGAAACGCAATCTCAACTCGTCTAAAAAAGTTGCGATCCATCCAGTCAGCCGATGACAGGTAAACAGACTCGGCGCCTTGATTGTAAAAATAAAATACTCTTGAGTGCTCAAGAAAACGGCCAACAATGGACCGCACCGTGATGTTGTCAGATAAGCCGGGCACACCCGAACGCAAGGCACACACGCCGCGAATAATCAAATCGATCTTCACCCC
>CAMCII010000424.1 GCA_945874505.1 Bordetella parapertussis
TATCGGAGGCCGTCATGGCGATGGTCAGGGTTTTATTCTGTGCCAACACGGGTTGAGCAAAGGCAGTGGCCAATACACCAGCTATTAGCGACACACGCAAAAAAGACTTTTTCATGGATTCTCCGAAAGGTTGAATGACTGAAATCTTGGCAAAGTGATTGAATAAGATTTTTACCTGTTTATATCGACCGAGATCGCTGACGACTAGAACAACACTGCAACCTCGTTGTATGATCCTAAGCAATTAGCGTGCCATGTAGGCCGAGGCTGGTAGCTGATTAAATGGATATCTGAACTGATCACCGCCAAGAAATTCTATGGGTAAGTATTTGAGTCAAATTCAATGCTGATTTGAGATGATTTTTACTTCATGCAATATGTTGGTGCGTAAAGAATAAATTTTGGGGCATTTTTGTCCATTGTGGTGCAACAGTCTGCTTGCATTTGTGAATAAAGTTAACCGACCTTTCAAAATGAAACTACTCCTTATTAACCCTAATACCTCCGATTCCATGACAGCCGGGATCGCCCAAAGCGCTCAGGCGGTTGCCGCCGCTGGCACGCAAATTATTGCGGTCCATCCCAGTTTTGGCCCGCTTTCAATTGAGGGACACTACGACGAAGCCTTTGCTGCTGCGGGTGTGGCCGAACAAGTGCGACTCGCTCAAGTGCAAAATCCTGATGCGATTGTGATTGCCTGCTTTGGCGACCCGGGTTTAGAAGCGGCCCGCGAAGCGACGCATGCACCAGTGTTGGGCATCGCCGAGGCGGCGTTTCATGCCGCGAGCATGCTTGCAACCGGATTTTCAATTGTTACAACCATGACACGTACTTGCATCATCGCCGAGCGTTTGGTGCAACGTTATGGGTTTGAACACCAGTGTCGTGGGGTGCACGGCACCGACATCGCGGTGTTAGACCTCGAAGACGGTGGCGAGCCCCTGACACGTCAAATTGAAGACGTGGCGCGCGAAGCCTTAGCTCGCGATCGCAGTGGTGCCATTGTGTTGGGCTGTGCTGGCATGTCGGCACTTTGCCACACCCTCACTCAGCGCCTGGGCGTGCCCGTGATTGATGGCGTCTCAGTTGCCGTCAAATTTGCCGAGGCCTTGGCCGCCTTGGGCTTAGGCACAAGCAAGCGCGGGGATTATGCAACGCCGCTGCGCAAAACCTATACAGGATGGGCTGCCCCCCTAGGCTGGCCAGATTGACCCGCACCCAGTCTTTATTTGCGGTTCACCTGGTGGCGGTCTTGTTCGGTGCCACGGGTGTATTGGGCGAGTTGATCACAGCCGATCCGGCATTTATTACTTGGGGAAGGGCGGCGTTTGCTGTTCTGGCGTTGACCCTGTTTGGGCGGATTTTGCTCACGCAACCACGTTTAAGCGTTCTGGGCCACGGGCGCTGGGTGGCTTTGCTGTGCTCTGGCGCGATCCTGGCGTTGCACTGGGTCACTTTTTTTATTTCGGTCAAAGTGGGTGGCATCGCGATCGCGACGCTGGGGTTTGCCAGTTTTCCTGCTTTTATTACGCTCATCGAGTGGGGTCTGCTACGCGAGAAGGTCACCCGCGCCGAATGGGTGCGTCTTTGGCTTGTTAGCCTAGGGCTACTTCTCATTACACCCTCGTTTGAGCTGTCAAATTTAGGCACTGAAGGCTTACTGTGGGGCTTGCTGTCAGGGGCAAGTTTTGGTGTGCTGGCGGTACTGAATCGGCGCTATTTGACTGAGGTCAACGCGTTCGCTGTGGCGGGCCTGCAAAACGCCGTGGTTTTTTTGGTGATGTCGCCCTGGGTACTGGGCTCGCTTGGGCAAATTAGCCTGACCAATTGGCTCTGGGTGGCAGCATTGGGTGTGCTCTGTACGGGCTTGGCGCATCTTTTGTTTGTGTCGAGTTTGCGGCATTTGCCGGCCCGCACTGCTGGGCTGGTGGTGGCCCTTGAGCCCATCTACGCGATTGCCTTTGCCTGGTGGTTTTTCAGTCAAGAGCCGTCGCCGCGCACCTTATTGGGCGCGGCAGTCATCATTTTGACAATCCTGAGCGCCAGTCTGGCACTGCAAAAAGCGCGTTGACATCCTTTCCCTAAACGGTGAGGATTTCCGCGCCCTCTGTTAAACGTTATCATTGACCCATGACCTCATCGATTTCATCCTCTTCTAACACGCCTGCGCCCGAGTCAAGCGCTCACGCGCAGGGGCGCGACATCGCTAGTGCAACGCTGAGTTGCGTGGTGCCGGCGTTCAATGAACACGATAATTTGGGCCTGTTGTTGCCGCGCCTGCAGGCGGTGCTGACGCAAACCGGTGCCAACTGGGAAGTCATCGTGGTCGATGATGGCAGTCGGGATGCCACTGCCAGCCTGATGGCTGCGTGGGTGTGTAACCCCGGTTTTCGCTTTGTGCAATTGTCTCGAAACTTCGGCAAAGAGCCCGCCATCACGGCCGGCATCGAAGCTGCCACAGGCGATGTGGTGATGATTCTCGATGCTGATCTGCAGCATCCGCCTGAGTTGCTGCCCGCCATGTTAGCGCGCTGGCAGGCCGGGGTTGATATGGTCTACGCGGTACGAGAAACCCGCGCTGACGAAACCGCAGGTAAGCGTTGGGGCACGAAATTATTTTATTCGTTGCTAGCGAGTTCACGAGGAGTAAAAGTGCCTCCCGATGCCGGCGATTTTCGTTTAATGGATCGCGCCGTCGTCGATGCGCTGTGCCAACTGCCTGAACGTAATCGGTTTATGAAGGGTCTTTACGCCTGGGTGGGGTTTGAGTCCGAGCCAATCACGTATAAGCCTGCCGAGCGCCAACATGGGCAAACGCATTACAGCGCCTTTAAGTTGTTGACCCTCGCGCTCGCGGGGCTCACCTCCTTTACGACTTGGCCCTTACGCGCAGTGAGCTTATTTGGGTTTCTCGTCTCGATGTGCTCGTTTGTGTACGGGCTTTATATTATTTGTGAATATTTTCTATTTTCAAATCCGGTGAGTGGCTGGCCCACCATTGTGACCATCCTGTTGTTTTTCTCTGGCATCACTCTGATTTCAATTGGTATTGTCGGCGAGTACATTGCCAGAATTTTTGAAGAAGTCAAAGGGCGCCCCCTCTATATCGTGCGCCGCTCAAGCGGTCGCCGCTTTCGTGAGTAATGCGGCGCAGCAGGGCGCGGTGCCAACGCTGATCCCTATTGTTTTTTGTGCCGACGACTTTGGACTTGAAGCCGGCGTCGATCAGGCGATTGTGGCGCTTGCTGGGCAAGGGCGGATTAGTGCGACAGGCTGTCTGGTGCAGGCGCCTAACTTCGAGCGGTCTGCACGGGCGCTCAAGGGCTTGCCAATTGATCTCGGGCTGCACTTGAACCTGACCGAGCCTCTGGGGCAAACGGGGCTGTGTCTGCCCTTAGGTCAGTTATTGTGGCGTACTTATTCGGGTCTGATTTCTAAACAGGCCGTCGCCGAGCAGATTGACACTCAGCTTGATTTGTTTGAAAAGCACGTTGGCCAAGTGCCGGATTTT
>CAMCII010000425.1 GCA_945874505.1 Bordetella parapertussis
CTTGTAAAGCGTGATCGTATTCTGAAGAAAATCATCCCGAGGTTTCCGGATATTTGGCTGACGACGCGCGGCAACCCTTTTATTACCTTGGCGCGTTCAATTTGTGGCCAACAAATTTCGGTCAAGGCCGCAGAATCCGTTTGGCAACGCGTGCTGCTTGAGTGCGGCAAGCGACCCTCGCCCGCCTCGGTACAAAAAGCTGGGCTCGAGCGCTTGCGTGCAGCAGGTTTGTCTGGGCGCAAGGCCGAATACATTCTTGATCTGTCAACACACTTTAGCGATAAGCTTGTGCAACCCGCCAAGTGGGCGCGTATGCCAGACGAAGAGATCATCGAAGAGCTCACTGCAATTCGCGGCATTGGTCGCTGGACAGCCGAGATGTTTTTGATTTTTAATCTGCAGCGCCCTGATGTCTTGCCGCTTGATGATGTCGGCTTATTAAATGCAATATCGTTACACTACTTCAGTGGCGAACCCGTCTCTCGTTTAGAGGCGCGTGAAGTGGCACAGGGTTGGCAGCCCTTTAGAACTGTCGCGACTTGGTACTTGTGGCGTAGTCTTGACCCAGTTCCGGTCGAGTACTAAATACGTCACCCCTCAGGGCAAATGAATATGCGCAATACCTACTTAGATTTTGAACAACCGCTAGGCGAACTTGAAGGCAAGATCGAACAACTGCGCTATGTGCAGGCAGATTCAGCGGTTGATATCTCAGAAGAGATTGGTCGTCTGCAACAAAAAAGTCAGACTCTCACCAAAGATATCTATGCAAAGTTAACGCCCTGGCAAACTTCGATGGTGGCGCGTCACCCACAGCGCCCCTATACCTTGGATTATGTGCGTGAAATTTTTACCGACTTCCATGAATTGCATGGTGATCGGATGTACGCCGACGATTTGTCGATTGTTGGCGGAATGGCGCGCTTTAATGGTACGCCCTGCATGGTGCTGGGGCATCAAAAAGGTCGCGATACCAAAGAGCGCTCGGCGCGTAATTTTGGGATGCCTCGCCCTGAAGGCTATCGTAAGGCGTTGCGCTTGATGCGCTTGGCTGAAAAATTTAATTTGCCCGTCTTTACCTTTGTGGATACTCCTGGTGCCTATCCGGGCATTGGAGCCGAAGAACGCGGTCAGTCAGAAGCGATCGGACACAACCTGTATGCAATGGCCGAACTCAAAGTGCCAATCATCTCGACCATTATTGGTGAAGGTGGTTCGGGTGGCGCGCTCGCGATCGCTGTTGGTAACGTGGTCATGATGTTGCAGTACTCAACCTACTCGGTCATTTCGCCCGAAGGATGTGCATCGATTTTGTGGCGCAGTGCCGATAAAGCTCCTGAGGCTGCGGCGGCGTTGGCAATTACCGCAGATCGTTTAAAAGAGTTTGGTTTGATTGATCGGGTGGTCAACGAACCCATCGGCGGCGCGCATCGCGATCCGCGTGTGATGGCGCGTTTGTTACGTCGTTCGTTGGGTGATGCGCTACGGCAATTGTCGGGTATGACACCTCAGCAACTGATCGATCATCGCCTCGAGCGCTTATTGTCATACGGACGTTTTCAAGAAGTTCGCGCTTAAGGTTGGGATCGCGTCATGGACGCCTCGCAGGCCAATCTACATGCTTTATTGACCAAAGCCTTGGGGTCGCTGGCACCTCAGGCCCCCATTGCCGTGGCGTTGAGTGGGGGCGCTGATTCAGTTGCCTTGGCGCTCATCGCGGCAGAACTCTGCGCTGATACCAAACGATCACTCTATCTTTTTCACGTTCACCATGGCCTGATGGCTGCGGCCGATGCTTGGGTTGCGCACTTGCAGCAGTTTTCGCATGACTTAAACATCCCGCTGCACGTGCGTCACGTGCAAGTGGATCTGGCCGCGGGTTTAGGCATTGAGGGTGCCGCGCGTGATGCGCGTTATCGGGCTTTAGCGCAGTTGTGCCACGAGCATGGCGTCACGGCTCTGTTGTTGGCCCATCATCGTCAAGATCAAGCCGAGACGGTCTTATTACGGCTGTTGCGCGGCTCAGGCGTGTCAGGGCTGGCCGCGATGCGCGCCGACGTTCAGCGCAGTGGCATGCGTCTGCTCAGACCCTGGCTTGAGGTTGAGCGGGCTGAGTTACTTTCCGTCGCACAGGCTTACGAGCAACGCACAGGCTGGGCTGCTGTCCAAGACCCTAGTAATACCGACCCAAAATACGCACGAGGTGCCTTACGCAGTGCGCTCGCGCCGGTGCTAAACACCTATTGGCCAGCGTGGTGCCAAACCTTGGTGCGTCATGCCAAACAGGCTGGCGAAGCTAATGAGGTGCTGGCCGAGGTCGCTGCGCTTGATTTGGCCGCTCTGGATGTCAAGCCAGAGGATCAAAGTTTTAGCTTATTAGCATGGCGGTCGCTCAGTGCGGCCCGCCAAGCCTTGGTCGTGCGCCATTGGTTGCAAGAGCAGGGCGTTGCCATGCCAGGCGAGCGTCGTTTGGCCGAGTTGCTGCGTCAGTTGCGACAATTGCACGCCTTAGGGCACGACCGCGAGCTGCTTTGGCAGCATGGGTCAATGACGGTTCGCTGCAAACAAGGGCGGGTTGTTCTGTCTTCGGGCTAAAATAGCCGACTTTGTGGCTAATACGCTGACTTCGCGGGACTAATCCCTCGAATCGAACTGTTTACATCATGTCAATCATTGTTCATAAATACGGCGGCACCTCGATGGGGTCGGTCGAACGCATTAAAAACGTGGCGCGTCGCGTGGCTAAGTGGCACGCCGCTGGGCATCAGGTAGTCGTTGTGCCCTCGGCTATGTCGGGTGAAACCAATCGCCTGCTTGGGCTTGCACGTGAATTGTCTGCCGAAGCCGATGGCCGCGAGCTCGACGCCATCGCAGCCACCGGTGAGCAAGCTTCAAGCGGTTTGCTGGCAATTGCCCTGCAAGCCGAAGGCCTCAAAGCCCGCAGCTATGCAGGCTGGCAAGTGCCGATTCGTACTGACTCTGCCTATACCAAGGCGCGCATCACCTCGATTGACGACACTCGTATCCGCCAAGATCTCGACGCAGGCTTTGTCGTGGTTGTGACGGGGTTTCAAGGTGTAGATGATTTAGGCAACGTCACCACGCTTGGTCGCGGCGGTTCAGATACTTCTGCCGTTGCGGTGGCCGCGGCCCTCACGGCGCGCGAGTGCCTGATCTATACCGATGTCGATGGCGTTTACACCACTGACCCGCGCGTTGAGCCTGATGCTCGCCGGCTGAACGTCATCTCTTTTGAAGAGATGCTTGAGATGGCCTCGCTAGGCTCTAAGGTATTGCAGATTCGTTCTGTTGAGTTTGCGGGCAAATACCGTGTACCAACTCGCGTGTTGTCATCGCTCACAGACCCCAATATGTCGCTAGACGAAGAAATGCGCTCTGGTACCCTGATTACTTTTGAGGAAGACGAAAAAATGGAAGCTGCCGTTGTTTCAGGCATCGCCTTTAGCCGCGACGAAGCCAAAG
>CAMCII010000426.1 GCA_945874505.1 Bordetella parapertussis
CGCGTGGCTGCAGAGGCTTACACCCATCTATCCGATGTCATTGTGGCAGCGGCGGCCGGCTGTGATGCGATCGCACTCGACCTGCACGGCGCCATGGTGGCCGAAAACTCTGACGATGGTGAAGGCGACTTACTTGAGCGTTTGCGGGCAGCATTACCAAACGCCCCCATCGCTGTCGCCTTTGATTTGCATGGCAAGATCACCGAAAAAACGATGGCAAACAGCGACATCGTGGTGAGCTTTAAAACCTATCCTCATATCGATATGTACGAAACCGGCGCTCACGCCGCGCGTTTACTGATCGAGATGATCAATAAAAACATCAAACCGACGATGGCTTGGCGACGCCTGCCGCTGCTCTCGCATACGCTCTGCAGTCGAACAGATATCGGCGCTATGCACGAAGCGGTTGAGCTCGCTCGCGCCGCTGAGGCAGCGGGCATGCTGGGTGTATCTGTGTTGGCAGGATTTTCGTTGGCTGACATCGCAGCACCCTGCATCAGTGTGGTCGTCATCAGTGACGCCGACCAAGACGCCGCCGGGCAATTTGCCGATGTCGTGGCCGGCTTCATTTGGGACAACCGCGAGGGCTTCGTCTATGCAAGCGAAACCTTGGCCGCCTCAATCACTCGGGCACAAGAGCTTGCCCAGCAGCCGGGCGCGGGGCCCGTATTGCTGCTAGACCACGGTGATAACTGCATGTCGGGCGGCACTTGTGACGACATGAATGTGTTGCACGAAGCCTTGTCACAAGGTTTACAAGATATCGTTGTCGGGCCCGTCTGCGACCCCGAGGCCGTCGCGCTGATGATTCAGGCTGGTGTTGGCGCGACGGTGTCCGTGGCTGTCGGCGACAAAGTCCCCTTAACCCAACTAGGCATCACAACGACACCCCGCGTTTTAACTGGGATGGTCTTGCGCATTACGGATGGCGAATATGTCATCAGCGGGCCCACGTATACAGGTCAACGCATTTACATGGGGCGTACGGTCTTGTTGCAGTTGCCGCAAGCGCTGGTGATGGTCACTGAGACCCCTCAAGAGCACTGGGACTTAGGCATTTTCAGTCACATCGGCATTGACGCGACCAAGCATCGTTTTGTATTGCTCAAATCCAGAATGTATTGCCGCCCCGTGTTTGTGCCGCTTGCCAAGGCCGTGGTCGAATGCGATGGTGGTGGCGTCACAAGCTCTGACTATTCACGGTTTCCGTACAGCAAACTTGCACGCCCTGTGTATCCGTTTGATTTAGATACGACCTGGGAAAGTCAGATGTAACACGCAGCAAAAAGCCCCGCAAAGATATGCTGCGGGGCTTTTTGCTTTGGTCCTAAGCATTAGGGAATGCTCTGGTACCTTTTGATAACCGTCAAAACAGACAAAAACAGTCAGCTGTGGTTCAAGGCAAAGCGCAGTTCAGGCGCAGAGAATATTTCGCTGCGCCTAGACTACGGTTCAGCCAAGACGACTCTCAAAGCCCGCCTTGATCTCAAGCAAGCTTGGTGGCAAACCATGCGCCAATTTTTCAAAAAGTTCAGCATGTAGCTCAAACTCTTTACGCCAAGCCGCTTTGTCGATTGAAGTGATGGTAGTGAATTTTTCGAGAGAAAAATCCATGCCAGACCAGTCAAGATCTTCATAGCTTGGTGTAATGCCAAACACGTGTTCGTGGCCTTTGGCTTCGCCTTCAATACGACCCAACATCCACTTCAGTACGCGGGTGTTTTCGCTAAAGCCGGGCCAAACAAATTTTCCGTCAGCATCGGTGCGAAACCAGTTCACACAGAAAATACTCGGCAACTTGGCGCCCGAGGCTTGCAAGTGCTGGCCTAAAGACAGCCAGTGTTGAAAGTACTCGGCCATGTTGTAACCACAGAAAGGCAACATCGCAAACGGATCCCGACGCACCACACCCTGTTCACCCACGGCAGCAGCAGTGGTTTCAGAGCCCATGGTTGCAGCCATGTAAACGCCTTCTGACCAGTCACGTGCCTCTGTGACCAGAGGCACAGTCGTCGAGCGACGACCACCGAAGATGAAGGCGTCAATCACAACACCCTCAGGATTATCCCATTCAGGATCCAACACAGGGTTTTGCGTGGCAGAGACGGTAAAGCGTGCATTTGGATGCGCAGCTTTGATGCCCTTCTCTTTTGCCTGCTCAGGCGTCCAGTCTCGCCCTTGCCAATCAATCAGGTGCGCCGGTGGTGTCTTGCTCATCCCTTCCCACCACACGTCGCCGTCATCGGTCAACGCCACGTTTGTGAAGATGGTGTCCTGGGCCAAGGTTGCCATACAGTTAAAGTTTGATTGCTCGTTAGTACCTGGGGCCACACCAAAATAACCCGCTTCTGGGTTAATCGCGCGCAAGTTACCTTTTGCATCTGGCTTGATCCAGGCAATATCGTCACCAATGGTAGTGATCTTCCAGCCCTGCTGGCCTAAGCCCTTGGGCGGGATCAACATCGCAAAGTTGGTTTTGCCACAGGCCGACGGAAATGCCGCCGCCACATGATATTTTTTACCCCACGGGGCGGTGACACCCAAAATCAACATATGCTCAGCCAGCCAACCCGGAGAGGTTGCGCTTGCTTCCGCGCGGCCCATATTTGAGGCAATCCGCAGAGCAAAACATTTTTTACCAAGTAGCGCATTGCCACCGTAACCCGAGCCATATGACCAGATTTCACGTGTTTCAGGAAAATGCACGATGTACTTGGTAGTATTACAAGGCCACACCACATCGGCCTGACCGGCAGCCAGCGGAGCACCGACTGTGTGCACACAGGGCACAAACTCACCTGTTGAACCGAGAACGTCGTACACCTTTTTGCCCATGCGCGTCATCATGCGCATGTTGACCACGACATAGGGCGAGTCTGATAACTCGACGCCAATTTGTGCAATCGGTGAACCCAAAGGGCCCATCGAGAACGGAATCACATACATCGTACGACCCGCCATCGCGCCCTCAAACAACTCAGCGAGCTTGGTACGCATTTCTGCTGGCTCGATCCAGTTATTGGTCGGGCCTGCCTCTGCCTGACTTTTGCTGCAAATAAACGTGCGGTCTTCAACGCGCGCCACGTCATCGGGTGACGAGCGAGCTAAAAACGAGTTGGGTCGTTTAGCCGGGTTGAGCTTGTGCAACATGCCAGACTGCACCATTTGGGCGCACAGTCGGTCGTATTCTTCTTGCGAGCCGTCACACCACACAATATTGGCAGGCTTGGCTTTTGCTGCAATATCAGCCACCCATTTTTTTAAGCCATCGTGGCGAACATAATCAGGTGCGTTTAAGGTCAGATTCATTGGCATGTTTCAATTGGATTGCAATGGTCATACTTCGGTAACCCGAAATAGTAGCACCGCGCGTGCATTGAGGAAAACCCGAGTCATTTTGGTACTAAACAAGTGCACCTTTTGCTCAAGGATTGCGCAGTTGGTCAAATATTTTGCAACCACCGCAGTACTTAGC
>CAMCII010000427.1 GCA_945874505.1 Bordetella parapertussis
TGGTTTGCGGGCTATACACCGCAGTTGGTCGGGGTGGCCTGGATGGGCTATGACCAACCCAAGTCGCTTGGCTCACGTGAAACGGGTGGTGGCGCGTCGTTACCAGTCTGGCTAGGCTATATGCAAAACGCGCTGAAAGCGTTTCCTGAACAAAAACGCGCCCCACCGCCCGAGGGCTTGGTTGTTGAGGGCGGCAACATGTATTTCAACGAGTTTCCACCGGGCCAGGCCATCATGAAGCTAGGTACCGGCGAAAAGAATGACTCGTTGGGCGACTTTTTGAACAATATTGAAACCAATCGCCCCAATCCGGCTCTGGCTAACTAAAATACGACGGTTAGGGGTTTGCCTGTTGCATCTGAGCAAACCTGAGATAAAGTATCGTGCAGGTCGGCGCCACCACGGGTATCTTTCCAGTGTTGGCCGTCAAAACGATAATGAAAGCCGCCGCTTCTGGCAGCGAGCCACATTTCGTGCAGCGGGGCCTGACTATTGATGACGACTTGATGGCCGTTTTCAAAAATCAGATTGAGTACATTGCCTTGGCGTTTGGTTTCAACGTCAAGGTCGAGTTGATCAAACCAGTGGTCGGCTTGGGCTTCGATTGCATCTAATAGTGCGGTCACCCGAGCATGAAATTCAGTATCGTTCATAATCCTTATCCTCACGTTTGACGGAGCGCGCAGTGATCAGCAAAACCGACAACCACCAAAGTGCTCGCATTGTAGCGATGCTGACACTTGCCGTGTTAGTCGCAGCAGGCTGTGGCTTTAAAGGCCCGCTATATTTGCCCGAAAAGCCCGCCGAAATCCGTCCGTACACGACACCCTATTCAATGTACGGGGTCATCCCAGACGAACAAGACATGGTGGTGCCCTTCTTTGATGAAGACTTACTGATGACCCCAGCGCCAGTTGTCATTGATTAAGCCGCTCGCTAAGCTTTAAACTTTTACCTCTTTATCCTTTCGAAGCTCGCATCTTGAAGACATTGTTACCCAAATCGCGTGCCACACCTTGAATACCCATAGCCACAACATGACCGCTAAACTTGCCTCGCCCACGGGCGCACCGTTTTTTCACTATCAAGCGGGTGAACTGCGCGCAGAAGGTGTCTCGCTTGCCGAGCTTGGCCAAGAACTGGGCACACCGTTATATGTGTATTCGCGTGGTGCGCTGGCTGCAGCGTGGGCCTCTTACCAAGAGGCTTGCGTCAGCCACGAGGTGTTAGTGTGCTTTGGCATGAAAGCCAATTCAAACCTGGCGGTTCTCAAAGAGTTTGCGCGCTTGGGCAGCGGCTTTGATATCGTGTCGGGTGGTGAGCTTGCGCGCGTCTTGGCGGCTGGGGCCGATCCGGCCAAAGTGGTGTTTTCGGGCGTTGGTAAACAGGCCTGGGAAATGCAAGCCGCACTTGAGGTTGGGGTTAAATGTTTTAACGTTGAATCGATTCCTGAGCTCAAGCGCTTGTCTGAAGTTGCCACTGCGCTTGGCAAAACCGCGGCCGTCTCGCTGCGGGTGAATCCCGATGTGGATGCCAAAACACATCCTTATATTTCGACGGGTTTAAAAGAAAACAAGTTCGGAATCGCCATCGAAGAGGCGCCACACGCCTACACGTTGGCAGCATCTTTGCCGGGCCTCTCAGTCGTTGGGGTTGACTGCCACATCGGCTCACAGATCACTGAGGTCAGCCCCTATCTAGATGCCCTAGACAAATTGCTTAAGCTCATTGATCAACTCAAAGCAGCTGGCATTGCGCTCAAACACCTAGATTTGGGTGGCGGTTTAGGCATCCGTTACGACGACGAAACTCCGTTGGCACCCAAGGTATTACTCGACAAAGTCTTTACGCAACTGCAAGCCCGTGGTTATGGGGATTTGCAACTGGTGCTTGAACCCGGTCGCTCGCTGGTTGGTAATGCCGGGGTGTTGCTGACCACAGTGCAATATCTTAAGCACACCGAGGCGCGTAATTTTGCGATTGTCGATGCGGCCATGAATGATTTAATGCGTCCGGCGCTTTACGAAGCGTGGCATGGCGTCTTACCGGTTACGCCGCGCTCAAGCGAGCAAACTCTGTATGACGTGGTTGGGCCCGTGTGCGAAAGCGCTGATTGGCTAGCGCGCGGCCGCCAACTTGCCTTGGCCGAAGGCGATGTGCTCGCAATTGAATCGGCCGGCGCGTATGGCTTTGTCATGGCAGGCAACTACAATAGTCGACCACGCCCCGCAGAAATCATGGTCGATGGCGACCAATTTCACGTGATCCGTCAGCGCGAAACCTTCGCAGACTTGATTCGCGGCGAAAGCTGTTTGCCGGATTAGTTCGAACGCTGCGCCTAGAACGCATGACTCTGCCGGGCTGAGCTAAGCCCCAACCTATCAACACTAAGCCTGCGCTGGCGATGAGGCAAGATCCATGACTAGACAGTTGGCGTATCCCGAGTTTTTTTGTACACTCGTCGCGTTCGGGTATTGCCTGTCTGGATACCGCCCTTTTCTAACGCCAATTCAATAATTTAGGGCCGGTCATGACTGAAATGAACGTCGCGCGGTTGTCTCGACCTGAAACCTCTTGCCAGCTCACGACGCTTGCGCAGCGTACTTCAGGCCGTTGCGCAGAATGAGTCGCATCGTCATTACGGGTAATGGCGCTATTTGCGGGGCTGGGGTAGACCCCAATCGCATTCTTGAAAACGTGCTGGCTGGCCGCTCAGCGTTCGCTCCAATTACTAGCTTTGATGCTGCACGTTTTCGAGGCGGTGTCGCTGCCGAAGTGCGCGACTACGATGGTGGCAAATTGCTGGGTGATCGCAAATTACTCAAGCTTGTACGTCGCTCGGATGTCTTCGGTATTTACGCAGGCACCCAGGCCGCCGAGCAGGCTGGTCTTGCACAGTGGCGTGTAACGCTCGCCGAGGCCAAGGTGGCACAGTACGCAGACCAAACGGGTTGTTATGTCGGCTCAGGTGGAGGCAACGCTCAAGTCAACTTTGATTTTTTTCCCTTGATGGCCGAAACTAAAAATGATCTTACCCAGTTCGGCCATGAGCTGTCGAACCTGGTGAACCCCATGTGGCTATTAAGGTCACTGCCCAATAACGTATTGTGCCACCTTAGTATTCGTGAGCAGCTCAAGGGCCCCAACGGCTGTATCACCAACCACGCGACAAGCGGTCTGTTGTCTCTGATTGAAAGTGCCTGGACGCTGCGCGAGGGCGATGCTCAGCGTGTTTTGGCAGTCGGGCACGATGCGCCCATCGAACCACAATACTTGCTATACCTCGCGAGCGCGGGTTTGATTGGTCAAGACAGACTTCGACCCTTCGACGAAAAACACGATGGCTGTTTGTTGGGTGAAGGCGCGGCGTCGCTAGTGCTTGAAACAGAAACGTCGGCACAAGAACGAGGTGTCAAGGTGTTGGGCGAATATCTCGGTGGTGGGGGCGCCTCTGAAGGCGA
>CAMCII010000428.1 GCA_945874505.1 Bordetella parapertussis
GTGACCCTCGGCGCAGGCGTAGTATCAAGCATCGCTATTCGGTTGAAGTCTTGCCGCTCGTAGCGTGACGCTAGTTTTTTAGGCAGTGCCTGTATGAAGTCATCAGTGTTTCTGATTACCACGCAGGCGGTGATTAGAGCGGATTTAGCGATTACCACGACTCAACTCGAGCCCGTTTTAGTTCTGAGCATCTCGACCCACTTGATATCCTCCCCTCCCAGAACGGCGAGGTTTTACGCGCCAAGCACATAAATTTTTTCTAACACTTCTTTCTTTATTCATCATGACGCATATCACTCAAACTATCGATCAGCTCAACGCTCGCCTTGCACGTGGCGAAACGACCCGCGAAGCCCTTGTCTCGCAGGCCTTAGAAAATGCGACCAAGGCGTCGGCTAACAGTGTCTTCACGAAACTGTATCCAGAGGCTGCTCTTGCGGTAGCACGTCGGGCCGATGCGCTGCAAGCTGCCGGGCTTGAGCAGCCGTCCTTGGCCGGCTTGCCTGTGTCGATCAAAGACCTCTATGGCGTCGCTGGCGAAACCACGATGTCAGGCTCGATCGTATGCAAGGGTGAGCCGGTGCAAACGCATGATGCTCCCGTCGTTGCGCGACTGCGTGCGGCTGGTTCGGCCATTATTGGCAAAACGAATATGACCGAATTCGCTTTTTCAGGGATCGGCATCAACCCCCATTACGGTACCCCGGTCAATCCGACAGATGCTAAGGTTGCGCGCGTGCCAGGTGGCTCGTCATCGGGGGCGGCCGTTTCGGTGGCGTTAGGATTGGCGGTGGCAGGTTTGGGATCGGATACTGGCGGTTCGATTCGTGTGCCAGCCGCGCTGTGTGGAATCGTCGGTTTTAAAAGCTCTCAATTTCGTGTGCCACTCACTGGGGCGATGGAGCTTGCCCGCTCGCTCGACACCGCATGTGCGATGACGCGCAGCGTCCAAGATTGTTTGACTGTTGACGGTGTGTTGTCAGGCGCAATGCTGAAAGTCAAGCGCCGTCCCTTGTCTGGTATGCGCTTTGCCTTGCCCCAGACCACGTTGTTAGAGGGCTTGGACGACACGGTTGCTCGGGCCTTTGCGCGCAGTGTGTCGCTGTTGGCTGCTGCGGGTGCCCAGATTGTTGACATCCCGTTAGCTGAGTTATCCGAGATCCCTAGGCTCAATGCGCCTGGTGGCCTATCGCCGATCGAGGCCTATGCCGTACATCATGCGCGTTTGGCTAAGTCCAAAGACGGCTTTGATCACCGTGTAGCCGCACGCGTTGCGTTAGGGGCACCGGTGACGGCACAACAGTACCTTGCAATGCTCGACAACCGGTTAGATTGGATTGCCAGAGTTGAGCGTGCGCTTGAGGGGTTTGATGCGGTGCTTTGCCCGACCACGCCGATTATTGCGCCAGAGATTGCCAAGCTTGAGGCCTCTGATGAAGCGTTTTTTAAGGCAAACGGCCAGATGTTGCGCAACACGTTTGCCTTTAACTTTTTGGACGGCTGCTCGTTTAGCTTGCCTTGCCACATTGCCGGCGAGCAGGCGGTGGGGTTGCTGCTGTCGTCGGTGAGGGGCGATGATGCGGCCTTGGCGGCTGTCGCGCTTGCAGTCGAAGCGGCTTTAGCGTCGCGCTAGTTCGGCATTTGAACGGCATGCGGTAAGGCAACCGTTCTAAAGATGGTAAGCAGGCGAACCGGATGAGTGGTCGCAGGTGTAAGACGGCCAGGACAACGCGTTGAAAGCCCCTGAAATCGATCGAAACACCTGACCTTGCCCTCGCCCCTTACATCAGGCGTCTAACGACTCTAAGCTACTCCTCAGTGTCACTCAACAGAGGAGTCGGTCAATGAGAGCCTTGCGCGGTATGGTGGTTGGGGTGTTGTTGTTGCTAACGGGTTGTGTGGCCTATGGCCCTGAGTCGGTGGCGCATGGTTACGGGTATGGTTCAGGGTATGCGTATAGACCTGCTCATCCTGTGTACGTTGGCCCCTACCCACCCATAGTTGTACCGGTCGTCAGATATCCGCGCTACCACCGTCACCACCGCCACCACGACCACCGCCGCGACCGCCACCACGACCACCGCCGTTGGCGCCGTTAGGTGCTGTGCCTGACAAAGGCGCACGCTTTGGCTCACAAACCTGTAAAGTGTTGGCACTTGCCAAGTTTGGAGTCCGCCTGATGGTCTCTACCCCCTGAAGGGCAAGCTTACACGGAGCAGCCATTGAAAGTCCCGCAACGTCTCGCGCCGCTGATCGAAGAGGGCTTAGTCGACGAAGTGCTCGGTCAACTCATGAGCGGAAAAGAAGCCACGGTGTACGTGGTGCGTTGTGGCGACTCTGTGCGTTGTGCCAAGGTGTACAAAGACGCCAAACAACGTAGCTTCAAGAATGCGGTGTCCTATACCGAGGGGCGCAAAGTCAAAAATAGCCGTCAGGCTCGTGCCATGGAAAAAGGCACACGCTACGGCAGGCAAATGCAAGAAGAAGCTTGGCAAAATGCTGAGGTCGATGCGCTATTTCGTTTGGCAAACGCGGGAGTGCGGGTCCCGCAGCCCTATATTTGCACGGATGGTGTCCTGTTGATGGAGCTCGTCACAGATGCTGACGGCCAAGTGGCGCCCCGACTCAATGATGTTGAGCTCACCGCAGAGTTGGCGCTTGAGCATCATGCGTATTTGATTAACCAGGTTGTTCGGATGCTGTGTGCGGGGGTGATCCATGGCGACCTGTCTGAATACAATATTTTGATGGCGGCTAACGGGCCCGTGATTATTGATTTGCCGCAGGCAGTTGATGCTGCAGGTAATAACGAAGCTGCTGCGATGCTGTCGCGTGATGTACAAAATCTGGCCGTTTATTTTGGTCAGTTTGCGCCTCAGTTGCTGACAACGACCTATGCCAAAGAAATTTGGCAACACTATGTTGCTGGCACCTTAACGCCTGAAACCCCCTTGACGGGCTTTGTGGCGGCCGACACCACACCCGTTGATATGGCTGGCTTGCTGCAAGAAATCGAAGATACCCGTCGCGAAGAGCAAGAGCGTAGGTTGCGCCTGCAAGAGCGCGATTAAGTCAATCGTCAGTCACATGGCTATAATCAAGTGAACCTATATCTAATCATTTGAACCTTGCCATGACTGCACAACCTAATCTCGCTTTTCGCTCGCTCAAGTCTTCTGACCCTATGCCTCAGGCCGAACGCGAAGCGATCGTCGCAAACCCTGGTTTTGGTAAGTACTTTACCGACCATATGGTATCGATTGACTGGACACTTGAGCAAGGTTGGCACGACGCCGTGCTTAAGCCTTATGGCCCCTTGATGCTTGATCCGGCTTCGTCGGTTTTGCACTACGCCCAAGAGGTTTTTGAGGGTCTGAAAGCCTACCGTCACCCTGATGGTTCAATCTGGACTTTTCGTCCTGAACAAAACGCTGCGCGGATGCAGCGCTC
>CAMCII010000429.1 GCA_945874505.1 Bordetella parapertussis
CTCTTACCAACTGCCGATGCCCTGACAAAAATTATTCGCACACTTGAAGATCAAGGGATCCCCCCAGATCAACGACCCATCATCCAGCCCTATCAGTTGCAAGACTGTGCCTGGGTGGCCAACCGGTGCGCCGAGTTACTCGATTTACCTTCGCAGCAAAAGCAGCACCTTCTCACCATGGAAAACCCCAGACTCAGACTTGATCTGGTACAAGAACTTTTAGAAGAAATGGGCGTGTTCAAAGAGCCTGAGTAAGTCTGCGGAACTCTTAACATACTCTCACATTATTCAAACACCAAGTTCAGATGATTAATAATCGTTTCAAAACACAACTTAAGTTCAGGAAAACACTATGGGGACTTTTAGAACATTTTTGTTCGCACCCGCCAACCATCCACGACGCACTGAAAAGGCCTTTACGCTCGGTGCTGACGCCGTCATTCTTGACTTAGAAGATGCCTGCGCTGTCTCAGAAAAAGTTATTAGTCGCCCCCTAGCCGTGCAAGCCATGCAACGTCCACGCAACTGTCTGGGCTATATTCGCGTCAATCCAATGTCAACGATTTACGCCTATGGCGACCTGGTTGCAACCGTCCAAGCTGGCGTTGACGGTTTGATTTTGCCCAAAGTCGAGAACGCGGGTCAGGCCCAAACCGCTGAGTGGCTCATGACCGAGCTTGAGCGCGAACGCGGTTTAACATTAGGCGCGATTGACCTGATCCCGATTATTGAAACAGCCAAAGGTATCGCCAACTTAGGCGAAATCCTGTCTAGCTGTTCGCGTATCAAGCGCGTAGCGTTTGGTGCCGGCGACTTTACCTTGGATCTGAATTTGAAATGGTCGCGTGATGAGACCGAACTGCTCGCCTATCGCAATCAGGTGGTCTTGATGTCTCGCGCACACGACAAAGAGCCGCCGATCGATACGGTTTGGGTTGACCTGCAAGATGCTGAAGGCTTTGAAGCCTCAACCAACAAGATTCGCGACCTTGGTTTTCAGGGCAAGCTTTGCATTCACCCCGATCAAATTCCGGTCGTCAATAAAGCCTTCACGCCAACCGAGGCGCAGGTCGCCCGCGCCACAAAAATTGTTGAATCCTTTGCCGCGGCCGAAGCTGCTGGGTCTTCATCGATTCAACTTGATGGTCAGTTTATTGACTATCCCATCGTGTATGCGGCGCAGCGTATTGTTGCGATTAGTCAAAAATTAGCTGCAGCGCGTTAACAACACGCGCCTGTCGTCTTTGATAGAAAGACAGGCGCACAAACTCCTGAGCCATAGAACCCCAGGCGAGATCTTGCGCCTGACACGCTTCGACGTTCAGCGTGATGGGCGCATCGCACAATCTTGTGCCTGACGGGCCTCAAACTGAGCGCAGGTCTCGTCATACTTAAACCCACGAATACCACCGCGCACCGTACCCGACTCGCACGAGCGATATAAATCTCGCCAGCACTCTGGCAACACGTCACTATCGGGTGGCGCAATCCATAGCCTATATAACAAACGCTTAAGCGCAGGATCTTCGTGGTCTTGAAACTCAGTGCGCGAATGTAGCGTCACGTGACTATTCACGATTTGCAGATCACCGGGTTCAAGCCACATTTCGTAGGCGATCTCGGGGCGCCGAACGACCTGATCAAACTGCTCAAGGGCTGCCAAATGTTCAGTGCTGATTTGTGGGGCACCCTCGATTTTTTGGGCACTGCGCACGCGGTTCCAGTTCCAGCGACCGAACCATTTTTCGCCTTGCTGCGAAAACACTGGCTGCATCACGTAAGGCCCCTCGTCGGGAGCGCCCTCGCCCTGCCGACTAAACGCAATCGGTTCGTACAGCCACTTCAGTTGCTCAGGATATTCGCGTGCCATCACATCGTGGCCGGCCATTGAGCTGCTGACAATGGTCTTACCACCCGACACGGCCTGGTTGAAACAGCTTAAAAAGATGACATCAGACGAGTCTGTATGAAAATCAAGCTCGGCGCTTGATGAATAGCCGCGACCGGTACCTGTCCGATACGTCATCCCAGCATCTTTCACGGCCGAAATATATTGCGTGTCTTTACCTTGAGGCCTGGGCACGCCGCTATGCAGACCTAGACTCCACGTCAAGATTTCAAACTGCTTGGGAGTGAGTTCTTGTCGTGGCAAACCCTTGATCAAGGCAACCCCCAACCCACGCTTAACCTCTTCAAGCGCCACGTTAAGCATGACCAAGGTCTTAGTCAAGGCAAAATCATCGCGCCGGTAGGCGAGCAAAGATTTATTAGGATCTTCAACCTTTAACACTGCGTCAATCATCTCTTGACGCATCGCTGCATCAATTCTAAAAACCCAACGCTGATCGCGCTCAAGATCGGCGACTCGCCAATTTGAGGGGTGCTTCAAAGAATTTAAAACCATGCTGTTGCCTCATACCACGTTATTTTTATAGCAGAGTGTAGTGCCACCTACTATCAGAGCACCGGGAACATTAGTTTGCTCGTCTTTGGTGATCGTCTCATATTCAAATCAATGCCATCAACTCTTGCACTTCAAAATCGCCCTCGCCCATCACAATTGCGTCGACCCGAGCCGCCACGTCACCGCCACACACCTCGGTCATTAGCCCGTGCGCTTTAGCGCGAATTTTTTCGGGGCCCACCGGTCGCGTCCAACTGCCCAAGGGTGCATCGCAGCGTTGCAACAGTTCACGCCCATCGCGCAACACCACCTTAAGCTCAACGTGCATCTGATCCAAACGACCTGAAATCGTGGCATCACGCTTGAGATCAATTTTTTCAAGCAAACTGACAACATCCGCAGCAAAGCGACGTTCTTGAGTAAAACTCTTGGGTTCGACCTGACCATCAAGCAAGGCCACGGCGGCCGTGTATTGCCAAGAGAACTTACCATCTAAACCTGTTTCGGGCTTTGGACGATCAATGTAGTGCATCACAGGTGTGCGTAATTCGATGCGCTCGACCTGGTCGTTAAAATTCACCGCAGGGTGGTTTGCGCGTAACTCTAGCGCTGCGGTGATCACAAAGTGAGTCGCAAACTGCGACGGAAACAATTTCCAGGCTGGGCCGGGCTGTAAGGCGCGGGCAACCTCAAGCGCTGCCGTCAGATGCTGAGGCTCGAAGGTTGCACCAAACAAAGCAGGCCCCCACCCCCTGGGGCTACCGATCGCATCGATGTTTGCGGTGAACCCTTCTGCCGCCAACAGCGCAGCCTCGACACCATTGGCCGCAGCATCGCCACAATGCAGTGCTTTGGTCATGGTGCCGACGTTAGCCAGCACAGAGCCGCAGCGCGAAGCTGCCATACTGACTGCAGCAACGGCTTGCTCTTGCGACAAGGCCATCAAGGCGGCACACGCCAGTGCAGCCGCCAGTGGCCCCACCGCACCCGGCGGATGCATCGTCAATTTACTGGGTTCGATCTGACCTGAAGCAAGGCG
>CAMCII010000430.1 GCA_945874505.1 Bordetella parapertussis
TTTAGATTAGGCGATGACGCTCCGACTAAATTGGTTGAGCTCGTGCGCATGCCCTACACCTCTGAAGCTACGCTGGCAGCAGCCAAAGCGGCTTTTGAAGCGGCTGGCCTAGTCGTTGCTGTCTGTGGTGATTTTCCTGGGCGCATCCTGAATCGCCTGATTCGCCCCTATTACAACGCTGCCTTACGTCGTTTAGATGAAGGCTTGGCATCAGCCAACGACATGGATATGACCTTGCGCTTGGGTTTAGGTTATCCAGAAGGGCCGATCGCCCTCTTAAACCGCTCGGGCCTGCATCACCACTTTGAAGTCACGCAAGACCTTTACGAACAGCTCGGTCAAGAAGCCTACGCCCCCGCGCGTCGGGCGCGTAACGCCTGGCTCAAACAATTTCAAGAGAATGATGATGCAACCTCTTGAAGGGATCAAGGTACTAGACTTTAGTACCTTGCTACCGGGTCCGATGTGTACGCTGCTGCTTGCTGATGCAGGAGCAGACGTCATCAAGATCGAACGCAGCACCGGCGATGAGATGCGCTCGTACACGCCAAAATTTGGTGCGGACAGTGTCAACTTTGCGTTGCTGAATCGCGGTAAAAAATCAATCGTCGCTGACCTAAAGTCATCAGCCACAATTAAGCAACTCGAAGCCCTCATTGCGCAAGCGGACGTACTCGTTGAGCAATTTCGGCCAGGGGTGATGGATCGTCTGGGGCTTGGTTATCCAGCGGTTGCAAAAATCAATCCACGTTTGGTCTATTGCTCAATTACCGGTTACGGCCAGACCGGCCCCTACGCCCAAGTGGCCGCGCACGATATGAATTATCAAGCGCAAACCGGTATGGTCGGTCTGAGCGGAGATGCCAACGGCGCACCCAGCGTGCCGCCCGTCTTAACCGCTGACCTAGCAGGCGGTGCTTACCCTGCTGTCATGAATATATTGCTGGGCCTGCGCAAACGTGATCGTGAGGGGGTTGGCTGTCATC
This sequence comes from Bordetella parapertussis, assembly GCA_945874505.1. Lineage (GTDB taxonomy): Bacteria > Pseudomonadota > Gammaproteobacteria > Burkholderiales > Burkholderiaceae_B > Zwartia > Zwartia parapertussis_J. The sequence goes on from CAMCII010000430.1 coordinate 987, forward strand.
TTGATATCTCAATGGCTGACAACCTGTTTCCGCTCATGTACTGGGGCTTAGGAGACGGCTGGGCTGCTGGACAATGGCCCCGTGCAGGCAACGAGCTTGTCACGGGTGGCAGCCCGCGCTATCAGATCTATCAAACCGCCGATAATAAGTTTTTGACTGCAGCGCCCTTAGAAGACAAGTTTTGGGGTAATTTTTTAACCGTGTTGGGGGCAACTGAGTTGCAGCACCTCGACAACCCTGCGCTTGTGAAAGCGAGCATCGCCAAAATTATCGCCCAGCAGCCTGTCGCCTACTGGAACGCACGTTTCGCCGGGCAAGACACCTGTGTGTGCGAAGTCATTGGACTCGAGCAAGCAGTGCAAGATCCTCATTTTCAGGCGCGAGGCGTTTTTAGTCGTACCATCGCGACCGCCTCAGGGAAAACCATACCTGCTCTACCCACCCCCATTAGCGGAGTATTCTTAAACTCGCAAGAAAAGCAAAGCAGCCCTAACTTAGGCCAACACACGCAAGAAATTTTGAATTAAGCCAGGTCAAGCACCTTACAATTGTGAACATAACTACAACCACAATCTCGAGCTCAATCGTAATCACATTCACAAAACAAGAAACATTTGACACGCACATCACGTTAAAGCGCGATATGTGCCTGAGGAAATCATGAAAAAAATAACGTCTTTCTGTCTATTAACAATCGCGGCACTGCTTCCGGGCGTCGCAGCGAGTGCTGATCCGTGGCCAAGCAAACCCATCCGTATCGTCGTCACGTTTGCACCCGGCGGCACCTCGGATGTCTTGGGTCGTGCCATTGCCCAGCCACTTTCAGCAGCCTTAGGCGTGCCAGTCGTGGTGGTCAACAAGCCAGGCGCCAATAGCGTTATCGCCACCCAAGACGTTGCACGCTCTGCACCAGACGGCAACACAATCGGTCTGTTTATTAGCGCGCACGCCATTAACCCTTTTATCGCCAAGAGCCTGCCGTACGACTCGAAAAAGGACTTCATTCCGTTGGCGATGCTGGCGCTCATGCCTGGCCTCTTCACGGTTAACCCGTCTGTCCCGGCTAACACCGTGCAAGAGTTGATCGCACTCGCAAAAGCGAAACCAGGCACGCTGTCGTACGGCACACCCGGCGGCTTAACGTCAGGGCAGCTGTCGATGCAATATCTTATCAAGCTCGCTGGCGTCAATATTGTCGAGATTCCGTACAAGGGTGGCGGGCCTGCCTTGGTGGATCTGCTCGCCGGCCACATTCAAATGTTGATCAACAGCCCCACCTCAACGATTCCGCATGTTAATAGCGGCAAGTTGCGTCCGTTGGCCACCACCGGTGCAACGCGCCCTCCGGCGCTCAAAGATGTGCCCACTATTGCTGAATCGGGGTTTCCCGGCTTTGAACTCTATGAGTGGTATGCCTTGTTTTTACCAGCCGGCACACCCAAAGCGATCGTGACGCGTTTGCACAAAGAAGTCATGACAGTGATGGCGTCACCAGAGATGGTCAAGCGTATTGCTGACATCGGCGCACAAGGCAGCAAAGATACTCCTGAACAGTTCGCTCAGTTTTTAGCGAAAGAAGATAAAGTATGGGGCGATCTCGTGAAGGCCATTGGGATTCAACCCGAATAACTTCAGTGCAACCTGAGCCAACGTACCGCAATATTCGGCGCGTTGGCTCAGGTCATCCATCACACGTAGCAAGGGCGTGGTGCAATAACGAGACGGTACTCATACACGCCTTGCGCATGCCAAGCGAGTAACTGAGTTACTGCCGAAAACGGGTTCCTGCATCCACAGAGATCACATCGCCACTGATGTATTTTGACATCGCATCTGAAGCAAAAAAGACGGCAAGATTTGCAATCTCGTCAGGCGTCCCCATCCGACCATACGGCAGATTCGCCATGACTTTGGCGTAAGCCTGTCGATCGGTATCGTTGCGGGGATGCAGCAGGCTCTCGGTGCGAGGGGTATGAATCAAACCAGGATTGATCCCAACCACGCGCACGCCATGGTTGACCGTCTCTGAACCAAACGCCTTCGTAAAAGCAATCAGGGCGGCGTTGGCAACCGATGTACCAATCGAGTTTGCATTGAGCCGTTCACCGGCGATCCCAATGATATTGATCATCACACCAGCCTTGCGCGCGATCATGTGCGGGTACAACGCGCGACTCAGCATAATGGTTGACATCACCTTGCCCTCGAAACTATCGCGAAAATCGACTGGGTCAATTGTCAGCAAGCTACCGCGCCCGATCGCACCCGCTGAATTAATCAAGATCTCGGTCTCGGGATAGGCGGCAGCTAGCGCTTCAGCCCCGCCTGGCTCTGACAAATTGACTGACTCAATCAATACCTCGACCTTGTGGGCCGCTTGAATTTGGCGGCGAGCCTCTTCTAAAGAGACCAAGTCACGCGCTACCAGTCTTAACGTACAGCCTTCAGCGGCCA
>CAMCII010000431.1 GCA_945874505.1 Bordetella parapertussis
ATGCTGCGCACCATCAGCGGCCGCCGCCTGCAGTTGTTCAATAAACAAACGCTCGTACTAAGCCCAGGTTGCAGACAGAAAATAGTTTTTCAACCCCAAGGCCTGCGCCTGTGCTACGAGCAGCGCGCGACTGACCCCGTGCGAGCGCGCCTTTAAACCGGTTTCGTCTAAGGCCGTTAATAGGCCTGTGACTTGCATCGTTTGTTGACTTCGATACAACGCCAGACAAGAGTCTTTGCCACCACTCCATGAAACGATTGCGGTCATATTTTCTCATTTACAGATGCTTCGAATTGTGAGTGAGTCTACGGTGATCACGCATCGAGGTCAAACCACTTTCAATCGTACCGATGCCATGCCGACAGGAAACAAAACACACATTCAGAAACACTTTGTTACTCACGTTTCTTAAACCCTTTGCTATGCTCAAAATATCCATGCGTAGTCGATTTGTCGACAAGATCAAGAGACAATGCCGAGCGCAAATTTTGTGTGTATGACCCGCAGTGACTGAAAAATCATTTCCTTCATTTCAGCACCATCGCTTGCACGCCAATCGCATCAACACTATCTTCACCCGGAACAACATCTATGCATGCACTAGCTAACCGGCAAGTCTCAGTTGACCTCGACGCTTATGACTTGGCTCGCATTCAACAGCCTTCTTCATACCCTTCACCGCTTTATATCTCACCTTCCGCTAAACCAGTTTTTGTTTGCTCTCGAATTGTCGACTATTCGATTTTTGATTATCCCTGGGTCAAACAACTTGAAGCGATTTCAGGGCGTCCTTTTCTGGATGATATCGGAGCAGAATTCGCCATGCTCTTCGCCCTTCGTGCTCAGGCGCTCGACATTACTGGTCAACAAATTTCGGACGTGATGTCTACTGCCTTGGAGGCATTAACTGAGCAAGGATTTCCGGCTAAACAAGTCGAGTATCTGTGCAACGATGTTGACATGGAGATCCAGATATTGATCGAGTTCGGCGTCCACTGCACGTTCGAACAGTTTATAGATGTCTCTGATCACATGCTCGAAAGGGTCCTGAGTCAGCACGAAAATCCTTTAGCAGACCTAATCATGTTTGATTCACACTCGATAAGGGCTGAAAACGATGCCAATTGACCCGAACGATATTTTGGCAGTGGCAATTCTGCTGTCTAAACAAAATACCGAAGCCGCCGATCGGTCTGCCGTTAGTCGCGCCTACTATTGTGTTTATCACCACGGAATGCGCGTTGCTGAAGAAAAATTACCTCCAGTAGATCCTGAAAAGCCATCTAAGGGCTGCCACCAACAGCTAAGCGATCGATTGCGTGAGGGCAAAAAATCTAAATGGCAAAAAGTAGCCTACAAAATAAATTTGTTACGAAAAGCGCGTGTCACTGCAGACTATCACTTAAGAGCACCCGCTAGCGCGATTGATGCAAACGTAGCCATTCGGCGTGCACGCACAGTCATCAAAGCGTTAGCTGCCCTCTAGCCCGACATTTGAAACAAGCATGTGGTTACAAAAATAGGCCCCGTGGGGCCTACTGTGACGGCATTTCTACCATCGTACGAGATTCTGTTACCCCTGCTATGCGCAGGACCAAAATAAACCTTGGCAGCAGGTTCGTATTGCACTCGCTTTCGAAACCTCTAATTGAAATTTTAATCGCAGTGGATGCTTCAGTCAAAGCTTGCGCTTTGAGTGTTTAGCGCGATCCTACCAAACTTACTTATAAACACCAGAAAGGGCTTATGAATTGACTACCGTACACAGCAGTACCGGCAATATCTATGAAAATCTTGGCTACGTCAACGCTGTTGAGATGCACATCAAAGCCACTTTGTCTGCAAAGATTTCAGAGGCCATTAAGTCTCGTCGTCTGACGCAAACTCAAGCCGCCATTATTTTTGGCATGCCGCGAATCATGGTGTCCGGCATCCTACGCGGTCAGTTTCGAGATGTTAGCAAAACTAAATTGATTGATTGCTTCAGGCGTTTAGCACTCGTTTAACCGCTCAACCTCTTTATCAACTAAAGCAACAGCATCTTTACCTGGAACAACTCCCATGCACCAACTCCCCTCCCAACAAATCCCTATCGACCTCAACGCTTATGACGTTGCTCGCATCGATCAACCCTCATACTACCCATCACCTTTGTACGTCCCGCCCTCTGATGAACCTTCAGTTATTTGCACTCGAATCGTTGACTACTCGATTTTCAGCGCTCCCTGGGCTAAAGAACTTGAGGCGATTTCAGGGCGCTCTATTCTCGACGAGATCGAATCAGAGTTCGCCACGCTCTTCGCCCTTCGTGCTCAGGCACTTGATATTACGGGGCAAAAAATCTCTACCGTAATGCTTACTGCGTTAAGCGCGCTCGCTGAGCAGGGGTTTCCTGCCAAAGAAGTCTCCTACTTATGCAACGACTTCGAGATGGACATAACATTAGGGATCGAGTTTGGTGTGGAATGCACCTTTGATCAGTTCGTAGATGTTTCGTGGTACCTGCGCAGAGCAATTCGAAATAAACACGAAAATCCCTTAACAGACCTGTTGCTTTTTGCGGCTAGCCCTATCAGCGATGGCGACCTGAACACCTAACAGGGCTGACGTTACGTAACCAACTATGGGTTGGATCAAGCCTGATATTTAGCCTTAGAATAGCCTGATCAAAAAAAGGCTAACCACCATGACAAGCACCCGCCCCCCAGCCGTCGAAGGCACGTTCACCATCAACAATTTCACCTTCGAATCCGGTGAAACCATGCCCGAGTTGCGCGTCGGCTACGTCATGTACGGCACGCTGAACGCTAAGCGCGACAACCTCTGTTTAGTCATGCCGGGCACCGGCAACTTGCGCCACAGCACTCTCGAACACGTGGGGCCCGGGCGCGCCTACGATACCGACCACTTCTGCGTGGTGTGCACCGATGCCATCGGCGGTGGCACGTCTTCACAACCCGCTGACGGCTTGCATGAACGGTTTCCTAAGTATTCGATTCGCGACATGGTGCATGCACAGTACTTACTGGCGCGCGATGGCTTGGGGCTTGGCGCCTCAACACAAGTTGCGCTACTTGCCGGTGCCTCAATGGGTGCCTTTCAAACCCTTGAGTGGTTGATTCATTACCCTGACTCAGTACGCAACGCAGTGTTACTGGTGCCAGGCTGGCAAGCCAACAACACCTTCAAAATCGCCACGGCCCGCATGTTTGATTTCATTGAACTTGATGCGAATTGGCAGGGTGGCGCTTACACCGTTCAACCGAAGGCGGCCCAGCTTGCTGCGGGCAAACATTATTTTGCTTGGACTGTGACGGATGATTACCTCGAAACCACCGACTACGCGCAGGTTCAAAAAGAGGCACGGGCCGCTGGCGACTGGTTTGCGCATTGGGATGCCATGGGGATTGTGCGCCGGTAT
>CAMCII010000432.1 GCA_945874505.1 Bordetella parapertussis
TCTTGCCAGAGCATTCGATATCAGGGACTTGGTACTAAAGGGTCTGAGCTTTTGCATGAGTCACTCCGTTTGAGGTTTTACGTGGGTTGTGCATCAGGGTTGTTTGCCACCATCAAGCCGCTTGAAGGATTCGACGATTGTGAATGGGCATCACGATTTTTTAACATGGTAACGTCAAACATACACATTTACGACATTTCTTATTTGGACGATCAGGTGGCCTATTAGCGCGTTTTTATTTTCGCCTCATTTGTATTTGTCATTTAGAATGGTGAAGGACATAAGTCGTGGCCTCTGGGGAGGGTAATGGATATGGTGAACATGATGAAACAATCTGCAGAAAATGAAGAGGTGGCTTTGGCTGTCTGGGTCAAACAGACGGGCTTAGAAAAAACCTTCGAGCAGTTTCCTGAAGACGTGACCGTCGCTTTTAATACGGTTGCGAAATTACGCGCCTCAACGCGTTCAACCGCAGGCCTTTCAAATACATTGCCCTGTGACCCTTTGACTGAATTTTGGCCACCGATGCGAGTCAAGGAGTAAGCCATGCACTGGATGACTGCTGCAGAACTAGCGTTGGGCTATCGTAAGAAGACTTTCTCGCCAGTCGAGGTGACGCAACACCTCTTGGCGAGAATCGATGCTCTCAACCCCAAGTGCCATGCTTTTATTGAAGTCGATCACGAGGGTGCCTTGGCGGCCGCCCGACAAGCTGAGCACGAAATCGCTTCAGGCCGTGCGCTTGGCCCGTTGCATGGCGTACCCATCGGCATCAAAGATATTATCGATATTGCAGGGCAAACAACCACCTGTCATGCGAAGATCATGCTTCAACATCGGGCAAGTGAAGATGCTCAGGTGATTCGGAAGCTCCGTGCTGCTGGTGTCATCCTGTTGGGCAAGTTAGCGTTACATGAATTTGCGATTGGTGGGCCCGCGTTTGATCTGCCTTTTGCTCCAGCGCGTAACCCCTGGAACCTTGCACATCACCCAGGCGGCTCGTCTTCTGGCTCGGGCGCGGCCTTGGCTGCGGGTTTGGTGCCTCTTGCGCTAGGTACTGACACCGGCGGGTCGATACGAAACCCTGCCGCTTGCTGCGGGATTGTAGGTCTAAAGGCGACCTACGAACTGGTCTCGCGGCGTGGAGTCTATACCTTATCTTCAACGATGGATCACGTGGGCCCGATGACGCGCACGGTTGAGGATGCCGGTTTGCTGTTGAACGCAATAGCTGAGCCCAAGGGCGATCATGCCTCTCCCGATTATGTTGCCGATATACAGCGTGGCGTTAAAGGCTTGCGGATTGGTTATGTTCGACATTTTCATGAAACCGATGAGATCGCTCATCCCGAGGTTGCTGCCGCACTTGATGAAGCGGCCAAGGTGCTGTCGTCGCTTGGTGCTGTTGTGACTGATGTTCAGTTACCTCCGCTTAATGATTTTCTGGTGTCTCAAAAGTTTTTGATGATGGCAGAGGGCTGGGCCGTGCACGAGAAATGGTTGCGCGAGCGCCCCGAAGATTATTCGCAAATGTCACGCCGTAAACTACTGACCGGGGCGTTTGTGACGGGTGGCGAATATGTTCAGTCTATGCAAAGGCGCGGTCTTTTGATTGACGCGGTGGATCGTCTCTTTAACGACTATGACGTACTGCTGGTCGCAAACTCAATGGATCCAGCCTGCCGGATTGATGACGACGCCGAAGTTGTGCGAACCTACACCCGACAAGCGCGTATGCCTTTCAATTTGACGGGGCATCCTGCATTGGCGTTGATGACCGGCTTCTCGTCCGGAGGCTTGCCGTTATCGATGCAGTTAGTCGGAAAAAGCTTCAATGAAAAGATGGTGCTTAGAGTGGCTGCTGCGTACGAGCAGGCCGCGCAATGGCACGCGAAGCATCCCGCTCTTTAAACGTTGAATGAAAAACCCTCCCGTTCAACGGGAGGGTTAGTCACACAGATTTGGTTTGACTCAGCGCAATGGCTGCTGAAATGCTCGCCGCGCTTCAGGGCGAGACTTGAAACGAACGTGCGTTAATTCGCCTTGATTTTCGCGGCCTTCACCACATCAGCATAGCGGGCGAGATCCGTCTTGATCTGCTCGCCATAGGCCGCAGGGGTGCCTGGTGAAGCGGTTACGCCCATGACGTCAAGACGCTTTTTGACATCAGCGTCATTGAGCACATCGTTCAGTGTGGCATTTAATTTTTGTATGACAGGTGCTGGTGTTTTAGCAGGTGCCAAAATCCCAACCCACGAGTTCAGTACAAAATTAGGTAAGCCAGCCTCAAGGAATGTCCCGACATTTGGTAGTGAAGGTGCGCGTGCAGCACTGGTCACGCCGATCCCTTTAATGCGTCCGTTTTGGATATGCGGCAAGGCCCCCGCGACTGCGGTAAAGACAAGCGGAATCGAGCCTCCTTGTAAATCAATCATGGCTTGACCACCGCCCTTGTACGGCACATGTACCAGTTTTGAACCAGCCACAATGTTCAGTGTTTCGCCCGCTAGATGAGGGGTGCTGCCCACGCCAGACGTGCCATAGTTCAAGCCGTTTGCTTCAGTTTTGGACAAAGCAATTAACTCTTTGACGTTATTGGCAGCCAGAGTCGGGTGCGCCACCAAAATTAAAATCGCATCACCGATTTTGCCAACGGGGGCAAAGTCTTTGATTGTATTAAAGGGTATGGAGGGGAACACGTGTGGGTTGATCACCATGGTGCCGTCAAAGCCCAAAAGCAGTGTATAGCCGTCAGGTTCGGCTGTTGCAACTTGAGTTGCACCAATATTGCCCGAAGCCCCAGGCTTGTTTTCTACAATCATTTGGTGAGCAAGACGCTTACTCATCTGCTCGGCCACTAAGCGGGCGCTTGCGTCTGTCACGCCACCAGGGGTGAAGGGCACGATTAAGCGTACGGGCTTATTGGGGTAGTCGCTTTGCGCGTAAGAGGTAGCGGTGCTCGCCAAGCCTGTGGCCAGCGTTAGCAGCATGAGTGTGCGTAAGACAAATCGTTTTGTTGACATGAGGGGCACCGTTATTCTTTTAAGCTGTTAAAAAAACGTACAGTACAGTGTAAGGGCATTTCAGTGAGTCTGACTCAAGACAAATGAAGATTTTCTTCAGGGAGAACCCTAGTGCGGGGAGGGGGGCGAGCGTAGACAATTCGGCTCATTGGTCGGACGTGCCGCCCTTCTAGGCATCTTCTGCTTTCTAAAGCGCTTTTGCCAGAACCGGACTTGATGGGATAAGCTGCTAGCTAGCCACTGAGCACGAGCATGTGACGCTGCAGTGTGGTTGGGTCTGCCTTACACCGTTGCCTGCCAGCTTGGGCGAGGCTTATCTGCCGATTGATGAACGAAAACTAAAGATAGACAGGCTTATGATGATCATGCCCGACTTTGCTTTGAAAGATATTGAAACC
>CAMCII010000433.1 GCA_945874505.1 Bordetella parapertussis
TAGTCGTAAGCAAAATTGGTCTCGGTGGTGGCGTGTTCGCCATACCAAGCTTTCATCAAGCTGTTAAACCACTTCGGAAAGTTTTGCGGGAAACTCATCTGCCCCGGGCGCAAGGCCTTGAGCGTGCGCGCGTTACGGTACTGCTCGTACGTTGCATCAGCCTCAGCGGGTGAAGACAAATAGCCTGGCAACACCTCTGAATACAAGCACTGGTCAGTAATACCCTGAACGTTGGCATGGCCACGCAGCGCGTTCACGCCACCGCCGGCCATCCCCATATTGCCCAACAGCAACTGAATCATTGCCATCGTACGAATATTTTCAGAGCCAACCGAGTGTTGCGTCCAGCCCAACGCGTACAAGATCGTCATGGTCTTGTTCGAGGCCGAAGTCGCAGCGATCATCTCGCAGACTTTCAAGAACTGGTCTTTAGGCGTGCCTGTGACGTTACTCACCATATCTGGCGTGTAGCGTGCGAAATGTTTTTTCATCAACTGGAATACGCAGTTGGGATCTTGCAAGGTTGGATCAACCTTGGCAAAACCGTCTTGCATTTGGTATGTCCAGCTGCCCTTCGCGTAGGTACGCTTGGCTTCGTCATAGCCTGTAAACAAACCGTCTTTAAACCCGTAGTCTGGGTTAATCAAAAAGGCCGAGTTTGTGTAGTTTTTGACGTACTCACGATGAATTTTGTCATTCGTCAGCAAATAATTGATCACACCGCCCAAAAAGGCGATATCCGCACCCACGCGAATCGGCGCGTAATAATCAGCCACAGCCGCAGAGCGCGTAAAGCGTGGGTCGACCACAACGAGCTTAGCGCCCCGTTCGGCCTTAGCCTTAATCACCCATTTAAAGCCGCAAGGGTGTGCCTCAGCAGCATTACCGCCCATGATCAATACTAAGTCAGCGTTTTTGATGTCAACCCAGTGGTTGGTCATCGCACCGCGCCCAAACGTCGGAGCCAGACTGGCTACCGTCGGGGCGTGTCAAATACGCGCTTGTGTATCGAGTGCAACAACGCCCATTGAACGCAAGATCTTGGCGCTGAGATAACCCGCTTCGTTGTTCGAAGCCGAGCTCACCAGCATACCGAAGGTGTTCCAGCGGTTCACGGTCACGCCTGCTGCATTTTTCGCCACAAAATTTTGATCGCGGTCAGCTTTCATACGCTTGGTGATGCGCGTCAACGCTTCGTCCCAAGAGATGCGCTTCCACGTGTTTGTGCCAGGCTCGCGCACCTCAGGAAACTGCAAGCGGTTGGGGCTCTCGATCATGTCGAGAATACCAGCGCCCTTGGGGCACAAGGTGCCCTTGTTGACTGGATTATCAGGATCGCCCTCAACGTGCATCACCTTCAACTTACCGCTCGCATCTTTGCGGCTATACATCAGCACGCCACAGCTCACAGAACAGTAAGGACAGGTGCTACGCGTCTCTGTTGTTTTTTCAAGTTTATTTGGCTTGGCAAACACGGGATCAGCGGCATTCGCAAGACCCATGACGGTCATGCTACTTGCGCCAAGACCGGCACCAGTCACTTGAAAAAACTGACGCCGGGTCAGTTTCACTTCAGGCATGTTGACTCCTTCGAGGTTAGGCGATCGCGCATTGCTTCTGACTAAACCTGCAAATACCCCTCAGATGAGGTCAACGCATTGACCGAATCCAAACAGATATATGACATTTCGTTGAACGCAAGTACGGCTAAATAAATCCTAACTGAATCCACAGCCTTCTAGATCAGGATAAACCCTAGTTTTTATAAAAACCACGGAGAAAAAACCTTGATCCAAATCAAAGACTTACACGAAAATTACAACGCACCTCCAAACCACTAAACACTAGAATTCTAAAAGCCGACCGCCTGCCCGTCGCGTCGGCTATCACTTGCCGCCACGTAACCGTCTTCATGCAGATCGGATAAGCGCCAAATAAACTGGCCCGAACCAAAATCCATGTAGGGGTCGTCAATGGCTTTGAGTTGATGGCCTAAGCCCTTGAGTCCTTCAATCGTTTCGGCTCGCATAGTCGATTCAACATCAAGGGTGAAGTCACGCGTGAGTTTCCAACGAGGCGCGCAGCACGCTGCCTGCGGCTGCTGGTGGTAATCCAGCATACGCACCACCGTTTGTACATGCGCCTGGGGTTGAATATCACCGCCCATCACGCCAAAGCTCATCACCGGCACGCCGCCGCGGGTTAAGAAACCAGGGATAATCGTGTGAAACGGGCGCTTGCGCCCTGCCACCACGTTTGGCGAGTTCGGATCCATCGAGAACCCAACACCGCGGTTCTGCAAGCTCACGCCGGTACCCGGCACCACCACACCAGAGCCAAAGCCCATGTAATTGGATTGGATAAACGAAATCATCATGCCGCTTTCATCCGCGGCCGTCAGGTAAATCGTGCCGCCCGTCGCAGGTTGACCGGGACCGAAGTGCGTGGCTTTGCTCGGATCAATCAATTTGGCGCGTTCGGCCAGGTAGGCATCATCGAGCATCTGCGCTGGGGTGACTTCCATCGTGCGTCCGTCAGACACGTAACGATACAAATCGGCCATGGCAAGTTTCATGGCTTCGATTTGGATATGCTGGGACTCAATAGAATCTACCTTCATGCTCGCCAGATCAAAATGCTCAAGGATGCCCAGCGCCATCAAGGCTGCAATCCCCTGCCCGTTTGGCGGGATTTCGTGCAATGTGTAGCCGCGATAGTTTTTTGAAATCGGCGTGACCCATTCGGGTTGATAGCTGCGCAAATCATCGAGCGTATGCGCCCCGCCATTGGCTTGAATAAACGCGATGATTGTTTCGGCTGTTTCGCCCTCATAGAGGTCGCGGCCCTTGGTCGCGCCAATGAGCCGCAAGGTGTTGGCGACATCTTTAAACACAAACCGCTCACCCACGTGTGGTGCGCGACCATTGGGCATGAAGGTATGCGCAAAGCCGGGTTGGTCTTTGAGTTCAGGCACGGCTGCTGCCCACTTTTGCGCGACCACTGGGGGAACTGCATAGCCGCGTTCTGCAATCTCAATGGCGGGCTCCATCAAATCCGCAAACGGCAGTTTGCCGTAACGTTCATGCAAGGCGGCCCAACCTGCCACCACACCAGGGATGGTGATCGCATCGACCCCACGCTTAGGCGCATTAGCCAGCCCTTTTTCGTTGACGCCGTATTTATTTTTAAAGTAATCGACATTCCAGGCCTGAGGGGCATAGCCCGACGAGTTCAAGCCCTGTAAGGTTTTGCCGTCCCAAACGATTGCAAAGGCATCACCACCTAAGCCACACGAAACAGGCTCAACCAAGGCAATCGTCGCGGCAGCGGCAATGGCCGCGTCAACCGCTGAACCGCCTTTGAGCAACATCCGCAAGCCAGCCTGCGCCGCGAGCGGATGCGAGGTAGA
>CAMCII010000434.1 GCA_945874505.1 Bordetella parapertussis
GCCTTTTTCAGCGAATTTTGAAGTGTCGTCCGCTAGGCGGAGCGCCTCATAAATATGGGGCATGTTATCGCGGGGAAACTGAATATCCACCACGGCGCCGATGCACTGAACGATGGTTCCGTTGCTCATGTCTGATCCTTACTTGATAAAGTCTGATGGGATACCGTTAGGCAGTCTAAACATTAGACAGCCGCGGCGCCCCCCACGATTTCCGAAATTTCTTTAGTAATAGCGGCTTGACGCGTCTTGTTATAGACGAGTTGCAAGTCGCCAATGACCTTCTTAGCGTTGTCCGATGCTGCCTTCATGGCAACCATACGGGCAGACTGCTCTGAGGCCATACTTTCTGCTACACACTGGTACACAAGACCTTCGACATAACGCTGCAATAACTCGTCAATCACGGTCTGAGCATCAGGCTCGTACAAATAATCCCAACCATGTTCGGCCGTAACGGCTTCGCCGTCTTGTCCAGATGCTGATGAGGCATGGTAAGGATCAACCAGTTTTCCTGGCAGAGGCAAAAGACGCGTAAACGTTGGCTCTTGCTTCATTGTATTGACGAACCGATTGGTTGCGACGTAAACCGCATCAATACGGCCCGCTAGAAAATCATCCAACTGCACTTTGATCGCGCCAATCAAACGATCAAGCTCAGGCTTGTCACCCAAGCCGATTTCCTGAGAGACCACATCGGCGCCAATACGTGTCAACACACCCAAGCCTTTGTTACCGAAGGCAGTGAATTGAGTCCGTACATTTTTGCCATTGAACTCGCGCATGCGACCCAAGACTAAGCGCATGATGTTGGTGTTTAGGCCACCACACAAACCCTTGTCCGTCGAGACCACAACAATACCAACTGCTTTGAGGTCATTGCGCTCGATCAAATAGGGATGCGTGTACTCGGGATTCGCTTCCATCAAGTGACTAGCGATGTCATAGACTTTTGTCGCGTATGGACGACCAGACCGCATCCTTTCCTGCGCTTTGCGCATTTTGGAGGCGGCGACCATTTCCATCGCCTTGGTGATCTTGCGCGTGTTTTGCACGCTCTTGATCTTTGTTCGAATTTCCTTGATTCCTGCCATTTCGCTTCCTGTGTCAGACCTGTCGTTCAGGTTTCAGACCATCTGCTTTGCACAGAGCCCGACTTAAAGGTCGGGCCTGCGCTATAGCGGGTTACTTAGTAAGTACCGTTCTTTTTAAAGTCAACCAACGCTGCAACCAACTCAGCTTCGTCGTCCTTCGACAACTCTTTGGTGCTTTCGATACGCTCGATCATCGCAGCGTTTTTCGCTTTGAGATAGTCTTTGATACCTTTCTCGAAGGGCAACACGCTGGAGACTTCGACGTCGTCCAAATATCCGTTGTTCACGGCAAACAGGATCACACCGAGCTCCCAAACTTGCAATGGCTGATATTGAGGCTGCTTGAGCAGCTCAACCACGCGCTTACCGCGCTCAAGCTGACGACGTGTTGCATCGTCGAGGTCGGAAGCAAACTGCGCAAACGCTGCGAGTTCTCGATACTGAGCCAAGTCAGTACGAATACCACCGGAGAGCTTCTTGATGATCTTTGTCTGCGCTGCACCACCCACTCGCGACACCGAAATACCGGCGTTAATTGCGGGACGGACACCTGCGTTGAACAAGTCGGTCTCAAGGAAAATTTGACCGTCAGTAATCGAGATCACGTTAGTTGGAACAAAGGCGGAAACGTCACCAGCCTGCGTCTCAATAATTGGCAATGCGGTGAGTGAACCAGTCTTGCCTGTTACTGCACCGTTGGTGAACTTTTCGACGTAGGCTTCATTGACGCGAGCGGCACGCTCAAGCAAGCGTGAGTGAAGATAAAACACATCGCCAGGATACGCTTCACGGCCTGGAGGGCGACGCAACAGCAATGAAACCTGACGGTAAGCAATCGCTTGCTTGGTCAAGTCATCATAAACAATCAGAGCGTCTTCGCCGCGATCGCGGAAATATTCGCCCATCGTGCAACCAGAATACGCTGACAAGTACTGCATCGCAGCGGAGTCAGAAGCTGTGGCTGCCACAATGATTGTGTAGTCAAGCGCGCCAAACTCTTCGAGTTTCCGCAGCACGTTATTGACAGTCGAAGCCTTTTGACCAATCGCGACATAGACGCACTTTACGCCCTTGCCTTTCTGGTTAATGATGGCATCAACCGCAACAGCTGTCTTACCTGTCTGACGGTCACCAATGATCAGCTCGCGCTGACCACGGCCGATTGGCACCATGGAGTCAATAGACTTTAAGCCAGTCTGCATTGGCTGTGACACGGACTTACGTGCAATCACGCCTGGCGCCACTTTTTCAATGACGTCTGTTTCTTTAGCATTAATTGGGCCTTTGCCGTCAATCGGCACACCCAAAGCATTTACAACGCGCCCAAGCAGTTCTGGACCAACTGGCACTTCGAGAATGCGGCCTGTCGCCTTGACTGCGTCACCTTCGGAAACGCCTGTGTAATCACCCAAAATAACAGCGCCTACAGAATCACGCTCTAAGTTCAGCGCAAGACCAAAAACGTTATTGGGGAACTCAAGCATTTCGCCCTGCATCACGTCTGACAGACCATGAATGCGGGTGATGCCGTCGGTCACGGAAACGACCGTGCCTTGTGTACGAATATCGGACGATGTGCCCAGACCTTCGATACGGCTCTTGAGTAGTTCGCTAATCTCTGACGGATTGAGTTGCATGTTCAGACTCCTGGAATCTTTAGGGCGGGTTAAACCGCCATCGTGTCGCGCATGCGGACTAACTGCGCTTGCACGGATGTATCGAGAACGTGGTCACCCACTTGAACACGCACGCCACCAATCAGGGAGGCATCAACGTTCACGTGGGGCTTAAGCTTGAGACCAAATTTTGGCTCAAGCAACTTAATAAGATCTGAAACCTGCTGCTCGGTCATCGGAAACGCGCTTGTGATGTCGGCTTGCGCCACACCCTCAGCCGCATCACGCAAAGCATGAAACTGCTCAGCAATTTGACCTAGCAAGGACAACCGGTCATTTGCAACCAGCAGTGTGACAAAGTTTTGTAGTGCTACCGAAGGAGCAGGCTTGACCAAGCTCAAAAACACGCTCGAACGCTGAGCGTCTTCGAGACGCGGATCGGCCATTGCGACGCGCACGTCTTCGACCGCTGCGATATCAGCAAGCTGCTGGACCTGCTCAGCCCATGCGGCCAAACCAGCAGCGTCTTGACGCGCGACGGCAAAGATTGCCTCAGCGTAAGGACGAGCAACGGTTGAAAGTTCTGCCATGTCGACCCCGGGTGTTAAAGCTGAGCCTTAAGTTGCGTGAGCAACTCGGCATGGGCACGCGCATCCACTTCGCGCTTCAGAATCTGCTCAGCGCCTCTGACAGCGAG
>CAMCII010000435.1 GCA_945874505.1 Bordetella parapertussis
ACAAAAATTTTACATATTCCCTACAAAGGAAGCGCACCAGCGGTGAGCGATTTGCTCAGTGGGCAAGGTGCTGATCTGATGTTTGCAAGTTTTGCCACCGTTGCGCCCCATATTAAGGCCGGAAAATTGCGAGCACTCGCAATTGCAAGTGAACGACGTTGGCCCACCATGCCAGAGGTGCCGACCACAACCGAAGCAGGATCGCCTCTTTTAAAGATGCATACTTGGAACGGGATCTTTTTACCAGCAGGCACGCCTAGTCCTATCGTGAACTTTATCAATCAAGCCTTGATTGATATGCTAAAAGAGCCGGAAGTCGTAGATAGGTTAACGGCGATGGGGTTTGAACCCAAGGGTCTGCGTAGCGAAGAGTTCTCGGCGCTCGTGTTAGCCGACTTAAAAAAGTGGCAAAAAATTATCATCGATGCGGGTATTCCGACACAAGCATTTCAATAAAAGGTGATCGAGAGTGACGGTGGCATTTTTGCTCATGCAGCGGAGAGGGCAATGTGATGGTGCACTAGCCATGCCATCGCCTTTGTGTCGAGTCAGATCGTCAGCCCTTAGATAGTTTTGCTTGTTGGGGCTAATTAGGTTTTGTTGCCACCATAGTTTTTGCGCCTCCGCGTGTGCGGTGACCCAATCTCGAACATGTTCGGCGCCGTCTGAAGCCTCAACGTAGTGTGGTGGGTAGCGGTCAGAGAGCGCATGGATGGCTGCAAGCCGTTTTTCATACAATACTCTTATTTGAGGAATAATGTCATTTCGCTAAAGTTGCGCTCACGAAATGTTGCTGCCGCTTTGCTGGGACTTATTCAACTAATTTTTCTGTAGTCTTTTGTTTTGTGCACTATAGACTGAGTCGATAAAAGAAATAAGGCAATATGCGAAATGATTTGCCCGTTGGCTTTCCTATCTGGCCGCTCACAGCAACACTTGCCACACAAAGCCTAGCCACGATGGCAGCCTACTCATTTCCAGTGGTGGCGCCCGTGATTGCACAAGATCTTCAGGTGCCAGGCACGTTAGTCGGTTTTTTTATTTCTACCGTTTACGGTGTTGGTATTATTTCGTCGTTACTGTCTCCGCGCTTTATTCGTCGTTATGGTGCAGTGCGAGTGAGTCAACTCATACTGATCGCGACACTTGCGATGCTGTTGGCTTGCTCGTTAGGCAGCGTACTTTCGGTGGTCATTGGCGCCGCGCTCCTTGGCTTGGCATACGGCGCGACGGCACCTTCAAGCACCCATTTGCTTGTACCGCGTACTCCTCCTGGGGTCATCAATCTGGTGCTGTCGATTCGGCAGATCGGCGTTCCTCTGGGTGGCGTGTTGGCGGGTCTCGTGATGGCGCCGTTGACCTTGCATCTAGGGTGGCAGGTCGCACTGTTGTGTCAGACCGTACCTGTGATACTCGCTTTGTTGTTGCTGCAAATTCCGCGCGAGCGTTGGGACAGCGATCGTGATCCTGCAACTGAGGTGTTTTCTAAGGGGATACTGTCTCCGGCAAAGATATTGCATGAAAGCAGTGCAATCAGGTCACTTGCGTTTGCAAGCTTTGTCTATAGCGGTGTGCAGCTCTGTTTCATTTCATTTCTGACAGTTCATCTGACAACTAAAACTACTTTCGATTTGGTGCAAGCAGGGCAGGCACTTGCCGTCTATCAAATCTCTGCTGTGTTAACCCGACCGCTCTGGGGGTGGTTGGCCGATACCTGTGTGACGGCGCGACAACTTCTCATTGTGCAGGGTTTGATAATGTGTGTGGCTGCAGTGCTCGCGGGTCAGTTTGCCGAGAGTTGGCCGCCGTCTTTTGTTCTGATCGTCTGTGCGGTTGCGGGCGCAACGGCGAGTGGGTTTACCGGCTTGGCGTATGCAGAATGGGCGCGCTTGGGCGGTGCGAAACGAACCGAGGCGACAGGTTTAGGTTCGGGCATTATGTTTGCCGGCGTCATGATTATGCCTTCAATCTTCTCTGTCACGGTCACATTTTTTGATGACTATGGCATTGCGTATGGTTGCGTCGGTGGTTTGGCGTTGCTATCAGGATTACTGCTGTTTGCCGCTAGGCGTTCGAGTTAAATGATGACTGGTATTGGCTACTACACTTTGAGCTTTCAAGTGCTAAATTAATGCTGGCTAGAGCCATCCCAATCACAAATCAGAGACCATCGTGCAAAAAATACAACTTGGCCGTTCAGGCATTGCTGTGCCCCCAGTGATTTTTGGTTGCAATATTTTTGGTTGGACAGTTGATAAGGCGCAGTCGTTTCGTTTGTTAGACACGTTGGTCGACTCAGGTTTGAATGCTTTGGATACGGCTGATGTTTACTCATATTGGGTCTCAGGCAACAAGGGCGGTGAGTCTGAAATCATTATTGGAGAATGGTTAAAGGCCAGAGGCCGTCGCCATGATGTGCTGATCTTTTCTAAAGCTGGAATGGAAATGCCTGGTATAGGCAAGGGTTTATCTGCTCAATATCTGACCCGTGCGATTGAAGATTCACTGAAGCGACTGCAGACTGATGTGATCGACTTATTTCAGTCGCATCGCGATGATGAGATCACACCCCACGAAGAGACTCTCGCGGTCTATGACAAACTGATACAGGCCGGTAAGATTCGCGCGATTGGGGCATCTAATTATTCAGTTACGCGCTTTAAGCAGGCGCTAGAGGTTAGCGCACGCACCGGCTTACCGCGCTATGAAACGATGCAGCCGCATTACAACTTACTTGAGCGCGCAATTGAAGCTGATCTTTTGCCACTGTGTGCCAGCGAAGGTGTGAGCGTGATTCCTTACTATGCTTTGGCCTCGGGCTTTTTATCAGGCAAATACCGCTCTGAGGCTGACCTCAGCAAAAGCCCACGCGGTGCGCGCGGAGCTGGAAAGTACTTAGATGCCAAGGGCTTGAAAGTCTTGGCAGCACTTGATGCTGTCGCCAACCGCTACCACACAACGGCTGCTCAAGTGGCGATTGCCTGGTTCAAAGGGCGCCCAGGGCTTGCCGCGCCGATTGCTAGTGCAACAACGTTTGAGCAAGTGAATGAGTTAGTGCAGGCCGCAGCGCTAGTGTTAGACGCCGCGGCGATTGCAGACTTAGATGCGGCAAGCGCTTAGTTGATCTGGCTTAATAGATACCGGTCAGATCTGAAGTCTCGCACAGAGACTTGCCTGTATTGAACAGTTTTGAGTCAGCGCAGTTGAGCACCTCTGTCGCAGACATAGCGACAGAAGCGTACTCACTTCACTTGCGATTTATTGGTCGCGAACGTTTGCGTCTTTAATAATTTTGCCCCAGTGTGCCAGATCTTTTTTAACGAGCCCATCCATCTGCGCAGGTGTCATTGGCATCATGTCATAGCCATCCACGTTAATGCCTTTAATCACTGCTGGGTCTTTC
>CAMCII010000436.1 GCA_945874505.1 Bordetella parapertussis
AAAGAAATGCTCTGTATCGTCATGATCGAAACCCCTGAGGGCATCGAGAAGATGGAAGAGATCATTTCAACACCAGGCCTGGATGGCGCCTATATCGGACCAACCGATTTAGCCTTGGCGTTGGGCTTACCCCCAGTGATGGATAACGACGAACCCTTGCACGTGGCAACCGTCAATCGCATGCTTGAGCTGTGTAAAAAGCATAAGGTTGTGGCGGGGATGCATACCGGCAGTTCGAAGTATTCACAGCGCTATATTGACCAAGGCTTTCAAATGGTGATGTTGGTCAATGACCGCGCTGCGATGTCAAACTGGGTCAAAGCTGAAGTCGGTCGCTTAACGGGTTGGACACCTGCTGTGCCTACGGCTCCGTCGGGCAATACTGGTTATTGAGCACCTAGAAATTTCATGCTCTTGACATGAAAAAGACCTCAAACATTGACAACATTGTTTGAGGTCTTTTTTTTCTAGCATTCTTTGTCTAGCTAGCAAACACGGCGCAAAGCGTGGTCACTAGAGACCAAGGTATTGAAGCGTCGGCAACGGCTTCGCTGACGACTGAATCATCTACTTAGCTCAGTTCTTGGCGACTTTCTTAGTCGCTTTTTTAGGCGCCTTCTTCGCAGATTTCAGGCTCGCCTTGTACTCTGCAAACACTTTCACTGCAATCAACATGGCTTCGCGAATTTTGGGTGCGCCGACATAGCCCATCAATTGCAGCAAGACTTCGGTGATTTCTTCTTCTGTCCAGCCCTGCTTCAAGGCGAAAATCATGTGAATATGAAGTTCAGCTTCTTGCCCCGTGCAGGCGTCTGACACCATCACTACAAGCGCGCGTGTTTTTAAGTCAAGACCTGGGCGAGCCCACAAGGCGCCAAACACCGAGGTTGTTGCAACCTTGATGAAGTTGGTCATCAACGGATCACCATACGTCACCGTATTTGATTTTTTAAAACTTGCCTCACCGTGCAACGTGCGGCGAACTTCCATTCCTTTTTGGTACAGATCGTCGTTATTCATGCTTGTCTTCCTTAATTGAGTCGTTGTTAATTTAAAAACTTCTTAAAAATTTAATTGCCAGAGCTACTAATCGGTACTCGCATCGCGAAGCCAAATCATCCAAGCGGTTGGCAAAATTCACACTACCCCACGCTTGAATGAAACAAATAATCCCATCCCTCGGTGAGTGAGTCACTCAGTAAATTAATTCGCTGCAGCCAAACCACCATCAATCGTAATATAAATACCGGTCGTATAAGACGAGCGCTCTGAGGCCACAAAGGCAACCGTGTAGGCAATTTCTTCGGGCTCAGCTGGGCGACCAAAGGCCATGCCTGCCACCAAATCAGTCCAGCGATTTGCATCGCCATACATGGCCAGAGCTCGCTGTTTGTACACTGTAGTTAGGCGATCCGTCGCAACTGGCCCTGGGCTGACGCCGACGACGCGAATACCATCTTTATGCGAGCTGCCGCCCAACGCGCGGGTGAAAGCCATTAAGCCGGCGTTTCCGGTTGACCCCGCAATGTAAGACGAGGTCAGGCGTTCGCCTGCCGCACCCAAAACATTGACAATCACACCCTCGTGGCGCGCTTTCATTTTGCGATAAACTTCTCGACAAAGATTGATGTAGCCAAACACTTTCAAATCCCAGGCTGTGCGCCAAGTGTCTTCATCTACCGTCAACAAGTCTCCGCCTGGGATGGCCCCAGCGTTATTGACCAAGATATCAATGTCACCGGCCCAGTCGCTCACTGTCTTTGCCGACCCTTTTGCACTTAAATCTGCCGACAAATAGTCAACTTTAGCGCCCGTGGCGGCTGCGATCTCAGCAGCCAACTCTCTTAAGGCAGCGCCGTCGCGTGACACCAGCAGAACCTCACACCCCTCTTGCGCCAACACCATTGCGCACGACTTACCGATCCCCTTCGAGGCACCGGTCACAAGCGCACGTTTAGCCTTGAGTTTTAAATCCACTGAAATCTCCTGATTACTCTTATCACTCGTGAAACTTTTGGAACTTTTGAAACCTTGACACTTGCGAAGCCTAAAAACTTTGACACTTGTTCACCTTACGACAAGTGTGAAGCTAGTGAGGATTATTTTTAACGCTTCAAAACAATTGTCTAGCGAGCATGGTACAGAAAATTAGCGTTTTGCGTCAGCTGAACCGGCAAGCATCTGCCATAGGGCATCCGAGCGATCGCGTTTCGCCAAGGCCCAAATCGGCTGCAGGCGATCCACTTGCTGAGCCGCTTTGACGTCTTCGATCGCAACGATACGACTCGCAATCTTCCAAACACCTTGTCGACATTCCATGCGGTCAACATAGCGACACAAGAGCTCAACCACAACCTTCTTGCCCTCTTGCAAAGGTTCATCACCCAGCCATAACTTGATCGTTTCAAGGGCTTCTTGGCCGTAACGTTGATACGCCACACAGTAGGTTTCAGCGACTGCGACGTTGTCGCTTAAAAAATCGATCTTGCAGTTGCCGATGAAATGCATCGACTGTTCAATCGTTTGATGCCGGCGTTCAAGCCATTCCATAAATCCGTCAACATTGCCCTTGTAGCCTCCATGATCGTCATAAGCGTCTGGGTGATAGGCCTCGCGCACTAAATCCCATTCGCGACGATCGACACCACGACAGTACGACACCAGATTGTCTTTGATGCGTTCTTTATTTAAAAGTTGCTTTAAACCGTCTGCAGTCATCGAGTCCATTGTTCTTATCCTTTATTCTGGTTGCTAAGCATTGCACGCAAGCGCGTGCGAAGTACTTCTTTTTGGATTTTTCCGGTTGGTGTCATGGGCAAAGCCTCAACGAAATAGCAATCGACCGGGATCTTAAAGCTTGCGATCTTACCTTTACAGTGAGCAACAACTTGCTGTGCCTGCTTAGGGCCAGTTGCTGCGCTCACAATAAAGGCCACAGGCACCTCAGACAAGCGTGCATCAGGCTGACCTACCACCGCCACGTACTCGACGCCTGGCAATGTTGCGATCAAGCCTTCAATTTCAGCGGGCGACACATTCTCGCCGCCCACTTTCAACATGTCCTTTAGTCTGACCACAAAGCGCACATGACCATCTGCACGCAAGATTCCGGCGTCACCACTTTTGTACCAACCTTCTGAATCAAACACTTGCTCGGTGGCTTCAGGCTGATTGTGATAACCAATCATACGGCTATATGAACGTACCTGAATTTCACCCACCTCACCTGTAGCGGCCGATTGTTGGGTGTCGGGATTGATCACTCTCAACTCAACGCCTGGCAAGGGATAGCCACTGGCAGCACAGCGTTGTTCAAGGTTCGCATCTTGTGGGGTTAAGGTGACACC
>CAMCII010000437.1 GCA_945874505.1 Bordetella parapertussis
ATCCATGGTGAAATCTTCGAGGTGTACGATCGCTTCGAAGAGGCGTTGGATGAGGCACGTGCCGCCGGCATGCTTGGTAACAATATCCTAGGTTCGCAATTTAATTTTCAACTGCATGCGTTTCATGGTTATGGCGCCTATATTTGCGGTGAAGAAACCGCATTGCTTGAATCGCTTGAGGGTAAAAAAGGTCAGCCACGTTTCAAACCGCCTTTTCCGGCCAGTTTTGGTTTGTATGGCAAACCCACAACCATCAATAACACCGAAACCTTTGCCGCGGTCCCTTGGATCATCCGCAACGGTGGCCCGGCCTACCTTGAAGTCGGCAAGCCCAACAATGGCGGAACTAAGTTGTTTTCGATCACCGGTGACGTCGAGCGCCCCGGCAATTACGAAATCCCCTTGGGCACACCTTTTTCTAAGTTGTTAGAACTTGCGGGTGGCATGCGTGGTGGTTCAACGCTTAAAGCAGTGATCCCTGGCGGGTCAAGCGCACCGGTGATCCCAGGCAACATCATGATGGACATCACCATGGATTACGACGCGATCTCAAAGGCTGGCTCAATGCTGGGCTCGGGCGCCGTGATTGTGATGAACGATACACGTTGTATGGTCAAGTCTTTGCTGCGCTTATCTTATTTTTATTTTGAAGAAAGCTGCGGGCAGTGCACCCCTTGTCGCGAAGGCACGGGTTGGCTCTACCGTATGGTGAACCGTATCGAGCATGGTCAGGGTCGCCCTGAAGATCTCGATTTGTTAGATTCGGTTGCAGGCAACATCATGGGTCGCACGATCTGCGCTCTGGGTGATGCCGCGGCCATGCCAGTGCGTGGTTTCTTGAAACATTATCGCGACGAATTTGCGTACCACATCGAGCATAAGCGCTGTGTGGTGGCCCCCTATCTTTAAGGTCTGGACAAAGTTATGGTTGAGTTAACCATCGACGGCAAGAAAGTCGAAGTGCAAGAAGGCAGCATGGTGATGCATGCCGCCCATAAGCTCGGTGTCTATGTGCCGCACTTTTGTTATCACAAAAAATTGACCATTGCGGCAAACTGTCGCATGTGTTTGGTTGAGGTCGAGAAAGCCCCAAAGGCGATGCCAGCTTGCGCCACGCCTGTGACCAACGGCATGGTGGTACACACTTGCTCAGAGCGCGCGGTGGCGGCGCAAAAAAGCGTGATGGAGTTCTTGCTGATTAATCATCCGCTTGATTGCCCCATTTGTGACCAGGGCGGCGAGTGTCAGTTGCAAGACGTCGCTGTAGGCTATGGTGGCTCAACCTCGCGCTACCAAGAAGAAAAGCGTGTGGTGTTTCATAAAGACTTGGGCCCTTTGGTGTCGGCCGAAGAAATGTCGCGCTGTATTCATTGCACCCGTTGCGTGCGCTTTGGTCAAGAGATCGCCGGTGTCATGGAGCTTGGCATGGTTGGCCGTGGCGAGCATTCTGAGATCACCACCTTTGTTGGGCGCGCCGTCGAGTCAGAATTATCGGGCAATATGATTGATCTGTGCCCCGTGGGTGCACTGACGTCAAAGCCTTTCCGTTATCAAGCCCGCACCTGGGAGCTCGCGCGCCGACGCTCGGTGTCGCCGCATGATAGTTTGGGTGCAAATTTGGTAGTGCAAGTCAAGGGTGATCAAGTCATTCGTGTCGTACCTTTCGAAAATGAAGAGGTGAACGAATGTTGGATTAGCGATCGCGATCGCTTCTCGTACGAAGGTTTAAACGAAGATCGCCTGACAACACCAATGGTTAAAGATACCGATGGTCAGTGGCGCGAGGCCTCTTGGTCGGATGCCTTGCAGGCCGTCGCGCATGGTTTGATGCAAGTGCGTGACGCTTCGGGTGCTGCGCAAATTGGTTCGCTCGCCAGTGAATACGCGACCCTCGAAGAAATGGCCTTGCTTGCTCGCGTGACACGTGGCTTAGGTTCTGAGAATATCGATTTTCGGTTGCGTCAAACTGACTCAGTGTTTGACGCTGCCTTGACAGGCGTCCCTTGGCTAGGCATGACGATCAACGCGTTCGATACGCTTGATCGCGTGTTGGTGGTGGGTTCATTCTTGCGTAAAGATCATCCGCTGATGGCGCAACGTTTGAGGCAGGCCGTCAAGCGCGGCACACAGGTATCGTCGATAGACACTGCCGCAGACGATCATTTATTCAAGCTCACCGCGCGTGCAACAACCTTGCCAAGCGCCTTGGCTGATACGTTGGCTCAAGTGGTCGTGGCCTTGGCCAAAGCAAAATCTAGCGACATCCCAGCTGGGCTGTCTGCGATGCAACCGAGTGCTCAGGCCGAACAGATTGCGACAAGTTTGGCTTCGGGCGAGCGTGTAGCAGTATTGCTCGGTAGCACTGCGGTGAATGCTCCTGATGCCGCGCGTATTGCAGCGTATGCGCAACTGATCGCGCAGTTGGCCGCAGGTCAGTTGGGCTTTTTAACGGCTGGTGCCAATACTGTCGGCGGTTATCTGGCAGGTGCTGTGCCTCTGAAAGGTGGCAAAACAGCTGCGGCAATGTTTGCTGAGCCCTTGAAGGCCTATGTGGTCTTGCATGCTGAGCCCTTGCTCGATGTGGATCAAGGTGCGCAAGCGATTGCGGCGTTAAAGTCGGCGCAATTTGCAGTAGCGCTTACGCCCTTCGCAACTGGTGCGCGCGACTGGGCTCATGTGATGTTGCCGATTTCACCGTTTACTGAAACCTCGGGTACGTTTGTCAACGCTCAGGGTTCGGCACAAAGTTTTAAAGGTACGGTCACGCCGCGCGGTCAAACGCGCCCCGGCTGGAAAGTCTTACGCGTGTTGGGCAACGTATTGCATTTGGCTGGCTTTGATGACGAGTCTTCAGAGTCGGTGCGCGATGCCGTGTTGTCTGGTGGTGTAGCTGGGCGCTTATCCAATCAGTTACAGGGTGAGCTCAGCACCTCGGCTTCGGGCAATGCTTCGAAGGTTGGGGCTTCAAGTGGCCTCGTTGCTACAGGTGCGGCTTCGGTGGGTAGCACTAGCGTCGCGCTTGAGCGTGTCACCGATGTGCCAATCTTTCGGACTGATGCGATCGTGCGTCGAGCCCCCGCCTTGCAAGAGTCAGCATCCTCACGCACCCCGGTGGCGCGTATGCATGCCAGCACCCTTGCACAGTTGGGCGTGGCGCAGGGCACTCAAGTTCTTGTCAAAGCAGCAACGGGGCAGGTTGTGTTGGCAGCTGAGCAAGACAATACGCTGGCACTCGGTGCTGTGCGCATTGCGGCGGGCTTTGAACAAACCGCCGTACTGGGTAGTGCGTTTGGACAACTGAGTGTGGAGCGTGCCTGATGCAATGGCTAAACGCTCTTGAA
>CAMCII010000438.1 GCA_945874505.1 Bordetella parapertussis
ACCCCCACCACAAACCACACATCACGCGCACCAAACAGCGCCACGCGCGCCGCCGCCAACAGATTAATTGCACGACTTTTGGCGAATAATTCTTTGGCTGACTTAGACGCTTTACTTTTGCCCATCAGGGGCGGCAAACTCAACACAACGGCTACAAAGATGACAGCCAACAAAGCCGCCATGGCCCATAAGGCACCGCGAAAACCCAATAGATCCAGCAAGAGCCCGCCAATGAAGAAGCCAACCCCCTTCATGGCGTTTTTGCTGCCGGTAAACCAGGCTACCCATTTAAATAGTTGACCACTGGCCTGACCCGCGGTGATTTTGATAGCTGACTTACTGGCCGTTTTGGTCAAATCTTTTGCGACACCACAAACACCTTGAGCCCCGATGACCCACGCCACTGACATCGCGACTGTCCAGTCAGGCGACAAAAACGACAACAATAAAAAGCCCAAAATTTGCGTCGACAACCCTACCGTCAACATGCGCGTAATACCGTAGCGCGTTGCAAGCCACCCACCGATCAGGTTCGCCAACACCCCTGCCGCTTCATATAACAAAAACAAAAAAGCGAGCGTAAAGGGTGAATAACCCAAGCGATAAAAGTGCAACAACACCAACATCCGCAACGCGCCATCGGTCAACGTAAAACCCCAGTAGGCGGCGGTTACGATGCCGTAGTTTCTTGCAGCAGCTGTATGAGCGGGCGCATGATTAGCGCCCACAATGTTGGCGCTCGCAGGGTTGTCCGATGCCGTATTGCTGGATGTGGTGTCGCTTGATGCCTTGCTCACTTGAGTCATCTAGGCCTAGATTCCCTGACGTTGCATATGACAGGCCAAATCCACCATACGGCAGGCGTAGCCCATTTCGTTGTCATACCAAGCATAGACCTTGAGCATCGTGCCGGCGGTCACCATGGTCGATAAGGCGTCAACAATTGAACTGCGTGTGTCGCGCGCATAATCGGCGCTAACCAAGGGGCGGGTTTCGTATCCTAGGATACCTGCTAACGCACCTTTTGCCGCTTTGGCAAACAACTCGTTGACCTCTTGCGCGGTGGTTTCGCGCTGTAATTCAAACACACAGTCAGTGAGTGAAGCATTCAACACCGGCGCGCGCACGGCGTGGCCGTTTAGCTTGCCTTTGAGATCTGGGTAAATCAGCGCGATCGCCGTTGCACTGCCGGTTGTGGTCGGTGCCAGGCTCAACATCGCACTACGCGCACGACGCAGATCTTTATGCGGCGCATCGACCATCAAGTTGGTGTTCGTCGGATCGTGAATCGTTGTGATCTGACCGTGCTTAATGCCAATCGACTCGTGGATCACTTTCACGACGGGCGCCAGACAGTTTGTCGTGCAAGACGCTGCAGTCACAATGGGGTGTTGAGCGGGGTCGTACAAGTGTTCGTTCACACCCACGACCACGTTTAAGACATTGCCGACCTTCACCGGCGCCGCGACGATCACGCGTTTGGCCCCACGATCAAGGTGTCCTTGCAGGGTTTCAGGGGTTAAAAACTTACCCGTGCACTCAAGTACCACCTCAACCCCAAGGTCGCCCCAAGGGATTTCGGCTGCCGTAGCGTGAGATGAAAACGATAGTTCTTTATCGTTGATGCGTATCGCGTGTTCATTCTCAACTTGAATATCGGCACGCCAGCGGCCTTGCACGCTATCGAACTCAAGCAAATGCGCGGTGGCTAATGACCCGCCCTTGATCTCGTTTAGGTGTACCACCTCAAGTCGATTACCTGCACGCGGATCATCACTCTGCCGCTCGGCGGCACCCATCGCTGCCCGCAGCGCCAAGCGCCCAATTCGTCCAAGGCCATTGATGCCGACTTTCATGCTGACTCCTTAAAAAGGCGTGACCGTGAAGATTTAACCCGTTTGTTTCGAACAGGCTGCTGATATGAACACCAACCCTGTACCATCGGCCATCTTGCACTCATCGATTCATTTCATTTTGTCATTGGAGTGTAATGGACTGATATGACACTTTGACGACTCGAACTTTGCACTGAAAGCTGAGACGACCGCTAGGTGAAGCATACTCAACGGGAAATTCACTATCTTTTGTAAAATATGACCATAGATAGTGACTATAGTGTTATAATGAGCCTTATCTTGATCATTCTTAAGTTTTTAATCCTATGACCACCTCACATCAGATCGGTGCTGGCGAATTTAAAAGCAAATGTCTCAAGCTCTTGGATATCGTGGCAGAAACCCATGAACCCTTGCTCATCACCAAGCACGGCAAGGGTGTCGCGCAACTAGTGCCCGTACCTCCCGAGGTAGACCTCTTTGGCGCACTGAGCGGCAGCGTGCTTTTCGAGGGTGATATCGTGGCGCCACTTGAAAACACTTGGGACGCAAACCGTTGACCTTCATTCTGCCAAAAACGTCTGCCCCCCTGCTCGACACTCACGTTTTGATTTGGTTATTGCAGGGTAACCCTCGCCTAGGGCCTCAAGCGCGCAAAGTCATTCAAACGGCAGCCCAGCGCCAGCAGTTGTGCCTCTCTGCCATATCGCCCTGCGAGATCGCCATGCTGGTCAACAAAGACCGGCTTGCGCTTGATCGCGACGTTGGCGAATGGCTGCACACCGCCCTGAATATTGCAAAGATACGGCTTGAGCCTGTTTCGGTAGAGATCGCAGTTGCAAGTACACGCCTGCCGGGTGAACTTCATCCCGATCCGGCAGACCGCTTAATTGTTGCCACTGCCCGGCATCTTGGCGCCACGCTCATCACAGACGACCAAGCCTTATTGGCCTACGCAGCTAAGGGCCACCTCAAAGCACAGGCAGCAGCCCACTAATAATGAAAACCGAAACTGAACAAGATAAGCGCCTAACCGAACTCGAAATCAAAGTCGGTCTGGCTGACGACTTGATCGATCAACTCAACCAGACGCTTTTTAGGCAACAACAGCAAATTGAGTTTTTAGCCAAAGAGCTTGCCAGCCTTCGGCAACAAATGCCGCACGAGCGCAACACGCAGCTACCAAGTCTGCGCGACGAATTGCCGCCGCACTACTAACAAACCGATGGCTTTTGCGCGACCAAACAGGTTGATTCAATGAACGCGGCACTCTTTGGGATCCAAACCGCGAAGGTGTAGGTCGCTTCACGCATCTGCTATCGGTCAGCTAAGGTGTTGACGCGCTGCCAGATTCTTATCCATCACCGTTTTGAACAACGCACTTTGCAGCCAGCCCTCAAGCCAGGCTCGCGTCGCTGGCCACGGGTCTTGCGCAAACCATGCTGGATCAACTGCGGCAAACTGTCGCACAAACGGAAAAATCGCCACATCGCTTAG
>CAMCII010000439.1 GCA_945874505.1 Bordetella parapertussis
GCGAACGAGTTGCCGACTATTTATTGAAGCAGCCCAGGCAAGGCACACAAACACAACTCAAATTCAGCAAATGCCTGATCGCCTCGCGCTTGGGCTTGCAGGCCGAGAGTTTGTCGCGTGCGTTACAGCGCTTAACACGCGCGCATCTCATTTCGGTTCAAGGCTCATATGTAGAGATTCTGAATGCGCAGGGATTATTGCAATTAAATCAAGCGAATCACTGAGGCGACCTGGGATCGGTCAAACGGTGTTCAACCGCATAAATTGCTGCTTGAACCCGGTTATTGACACCAAGCTTTTTCAAGATACTTTGCAAATGAATTTTTACTGTGCTTTCGGCCACATCTAGTTTTCGGGCAATCTCTTTATTAGATAAGCCAAGTGCCAATTGCGCCAGCATTTCACCTTCGCGAGGCGTGAGCTTTTTTATCTCGCTTGCCGCTGCGGGTTCAGATTTACGAAAACTCGCGACAAGCTTGGAAGTCATCTCGGGCGAAATCACCGCATCAGACTCCATCACCTTGCGCAAAGACTCAAGCAAATAATCAGCATCGATATTTTTAAGTAAATAGCCCGCCGCACCCTTTTTAAGTGCCAAGGCCAAATCTTCTGCATCCTCTGAGACAGTCAATAACACGACTTGGCAAGCGGGGCTTTCTTGCAAAATCAACCCAAGAGCATCTAATCCCGACAGCCCAGGCATATGCAAATCTAGTAAGACAATATCAGGCTTAAGCTCTTTAGCGCGCTTGACCCCCTCGAGCCCGTCCACAGCTTCACCAACGACCACGAAATCTCGATTACGCTGCAATAGCAAACGAATGCCGCTACGAAACAGCGTGTGGTCATCCACAAGCAAAATTCGAATAGGTGTGTTGGTCATCAAGCCGCCACGCGCTCGTGATGCGCAAGATGTAACATCACACGTGTGCCCGTCATATCGCTTGCAACAGCTAATTCTGCGCCTAGTCGGGCAGCACGTTCTTTCATAATGATTAAGCCGACATGCTGCTCCGGCTCAAAGTTTGGGGCAAACATGTCGAAACCACAGCCATCGTCCTGCACACTCAAGTCAAAATCTTGCGCATTAGTCAGAACAATCTTTACGGTTTTTGCCTTTGCATGCTTTCGAATATTCGACAGTGCTTCTTGCACGATAAAGAGTAACTGCAGTTGGTGCTCAGCCGGCAAGGGTGCGCCCTGCCCCACCGCTTGAATTGAAACTGGCACCATCGTCTGACGCGTAAAACGCTCGGCTGCATGACGCAAGGCCTGATTCAAATCCCCCTCTTCGAGTTTGATTCTGAAATTGAGCAATAGCTCACGTACGTCATCGTAGCTTTCGCGCAATCCCGTTTTAATCATCTGAATACTTTCAGTCACTTCCGTATCGTCTTTACGCTTCAGTGAATCCTCGAGCATTTGAACCTGCAATTTCAGAAAGTTCAGCCCCTGTGCAATCGAATCATGCAAGCCCTGCGCCACCAAATTACGCTCTTGCGCCACCGCAAGCTCTCGGGTACGTGCCAGTAGTCGTTGGCTCTCAATTGCGGCACCAAGATGCTGACCGACCGAATCAAATAATCGTCTATCGTCGCCAGAGAACTCGCGTGGCTCAGAAAAATGTAAGGTGTAGCTGCCCAAGGGCACTGCACCGTTTGTAATTTGTGCGATCGCAATTGAATTAAAGCCCTCTTCCCGACACAAATAGCGTTGCTCTACCGGCAATTGACGAAAATCATGTAGTCGAGTTTCGCCCAGTACAGCCGCTTCCCCGCACAAGCAGTCGCCTGCATGTACGCATTGCTCTTCTCGGACAAAGCTTGGCGACAGCCCTTGGTGTACGGTCAAGTGCAGATTATTTTGTCGAGGGTCCAAAATGCGTACTGTGCCACCATCGGCACCGAAATACTCAACCAATTTTTTTAAAAAACCAGCGCAACGTTGCTCAAGCTCGCCAGGCTGGCTCAAATAAGAAGAGAAGTCATATAACGTGCTCAGCGCACGATTTTGTTGCGCAAGTTCTAACGTTTTTTGCGAGACGCGATCTTCAAGATCTGCATAAAGGGCTTTGAGTTGAGCAGCCATATCATTGAAGCCTGAGGCAAGTTCACCAAATTCGTCACGCCCCTCGACAGGCACTTGCACCGAGAAGTTTCTGGCCGTCATTTGTACGATACCCGCTTGCAATGCCTGCACCGGCCGAATCACCCAGCCATAGAGCAGATAAATAATTGCAACGCTACCCACCAGCATCAGAACGATCAGTGCGAGCTGAGAACCGCGCAAGTAGGTGGTCGTACGACTGTTTTCGCTTTCGATACGCGACACGAGCTGATCCGTTTGCTCGACAAACTTAGGTAATTCTTGCAGATAAACAGATAGGGCCTGGGGTTGAGCGGATGCGCCATCAATCACTTCCACCAAGGATGGTGACAACGTTGCGCTCCAGAGCGTCGTCACCCGGGCGAACTGCTCTTGTACAGCATGACTGCTTGGCATACGCAGCGGACGCTGCGGATCACCCTCACGTAAGTTTTCAAGCGTCTGATCAAGCGCTTGTTTTTGACGACGAACCAACTCAATTTCTGGTGCGGCTCTGTCACGCAACTGGCTCAGAGTCAGGCCTAGTCGTACCGACTGCACCCGCAAGCTACCCGTGTCGTTGATTGCAGCGGCAGCGCCTTCCAGCGCCCACGACAACCATCAGGTGCCCAACACCATCGCCAAACCAAACACTAGGCCGGCGAGCGAAACCGACACAAGGCGCACACCGAGTTTGTGATTTCGTCCGATCGAGGGAGGCCAAGTCAATGCCAAACGTAGACCTCTGTAAAGACGTTCGATGAAGTGTGCACTGAAAGCACACCATTGACCCATTATCACCGATGACGGCTTGGACTGGGTATGAACAAGCCCTATCTAGTGCGAAAGAACTAGATCGCCCCTCTCCGATGACTGCTCTCCCCCCAGCCAGAGGCGAATAGGCATCAGTCTCTTGAACTTTTAGTCTTAGGCTTATCGTCCACATAATATTTAAGCCAAACGATGCGCCTCCAAACTCGCACCTCCACGATGGTACTTACCTCTAGTACGTTGGCCTTCACGATTTGCTTTGCTATTTGGATGATGTTTGCAGTCATAGGCATCCCAATCAAAAAGCAACTTGGGCTGAACGAGACTGAGTTTGGCTTGCTCGCTGCCATGCCCGTTCTGACAGGATCGTTGATACGCGTTCCGCTAGGGATCTGGACCGATCGTTTCGGCGGACGAATTGTATTTTTTCTACTGATGTTAAGCACTGTTGCACCGATCTGGCTGTT
>CAMCII010000440.1 GCA_945874505.1 Bordetella parapertussis
TTTTAGTCGCCGCCAAGCGCCAGTTTGTTGGGCTGACGTTTTTCAATTGACCACTTCAGCAAGGCCGCGCTGCGATAAATGCCATGCGCAAACTTGCCATAAGGCAACGTTAAAAAGAACGCCATCACAAAACCTAGATGAATGGCTAGCCAAAGCGCCATATAGCTGGTGTCACGCCAAATGAGTAAGGCAAGCCCAGTCAGGCTGACGGTAAACAGCAGCACAATAAACGCGATATCCATAGGTTTTTGTTCCGCATCACCGTGCAGCGGTGAGCGTCGCAGGTTCAGCCAGAGCAGGCCAGCCGGGCCAATCAGCAAGCCAATACCACCCACTGTGCCCAGAATCACTGGCAGGCTTGTGTAGGCGTAGGGCGCCTGCAAACCAAGTACGTAGTGATAAAGCGTTGCGACCGAGGTTGCCGCAAAGCAAAGCATGAAACCGTAAAACGTGAGATGGTGAAAGATTCTGCGACGTAAGGTAAAGCGATCGTCCTCGTCGTTGCAGCCCTGGCCATGACCGCCGTCGAGATACTTCAGGCGCAAGACGTTGTGGGTGGCTTCACCCACTGCAATCGCGCTGGCCGCACCCGGGGTGATCTCTTTCCAGAAGCGCCGCACCCCAATGCCAAGCGCTAAGACTGCAAAGCCGAACACAGCGCCAAACACCAAGGCCAGAGTGTTGTGTGGAAACACTGCATAGAAGTTACCCGCTAGCGGCTCGTGCACGAGCTTGCCGGTGACCATCAGAGTGAGCACTAAGAACAGCGCTAAACCAAAGGCGGAGGCTAACGCTAGTGTGAGTCCGTTGTTTTTATAAAGCGAACCCATGGCTGCAGGCCAAGCAAAATCGGTATAGGTTTCTAGGCGCACTTTAGCCATTGCTTGCGGCACATTGACTGCAAACTCGTGCGGGGGCGCGTATTGGCAGGCGTGCAAGCAAGCGCCGCAGTTATGGCAAAGGTTGGCTAAGTAGTTGAGGTCAGCTTTACTGTCGACCTGCAAGCGGCGTGCCATCGCCGGAAACACGGCACAGAAGCCTTCGCAGTAGCGACAGGCGTTACAGATTTGCAGTTGACGCGCGACTTCGGCCTCGTTGTGACTC
Organism: Bordetella parapertussis; assembly: GCA_945874505.1. Classification (GTDB taxonomy): domain Bacteria; phylum Pseudomonadota; class Gammaproteobacteria; order Burkholderiales; family Burkholderiaceae_B; genus Zwartia; species Zwartia parapertussis_J. The sequence continues at coordinate 1,105 of CAMCII010000440.1, forward strand.
AGACCCTTGTTGTGCCAGGTGATTGAATGTTCAGAAGCGCCGGCCAAGCCTTGCGCCTCGCGGGTCAGGGATTCAAGCGATTGCATGTGAGGATCCTTCTTTGATTTTTTGTGCTGCCAAGGCAGCTTGTGTGCCAGCGATGCGACCGAAGGCTGTGCCGATCGACATTCCGACGCCGGCGGTGTAGCCCTTGCCCAGAACGTTGCCGGCATTGATCTCGCCTGCGGCAAACATGTTAGGGCTGACTTTGCCGTCAAAAAAGACGCTGGCTTTCTCGTCGGTGGTTAAGCCGAAATAGGTGAAGGTCACGCCTGGCCGCACGGGATAGCCATAGAACGGGCCTTTCTCAATCGGCAACGCCCAGTGGGTTTTTTCTGGCGTCAGGCCTTTGGTATGGCAATCATCTTGAATCGTATGATCAAAGGTGCCGGGCTGGCAGGCCGCATTGAACTCGTTAATGGTTTGCATAAAGACTTCGGGATCGAGTTCGAGCTTGCGCGCAAGTTCTGGCAAGGTGTCGGCTTTGATGTTTGCAAACACCGCTGGCATAAAACGGCCGACTGATTTGACATCGATAATCGAATAGGCGATTTGACCCGGCTGCAAGGCGACTAAGCGGCCCCACAAGGCATAGCGCTTGGGCCAGAAGTCTTCGCCTTCGTCGTAGAAGCGTTTGGCTTCGCGATTGACCACAATCCCCAGCGAAACAGCATCGATACGGGTGCAGATGCCGCCGTCGTATAGCGGCGAGCGCGCGTCAATGGCCACGCAGTGTGCTTGGGTGGGATCACCCATCGTGTCGGCGCCCGCGCGCATCATGACTTTAAGGACAACACCCATGTTGTAACGTGTACCGCGAATTAAAAAGTTATCGGCTGGCCATTCGCCTAGTTCGTTTTGGCCCCAGGCCTCGCGCAACCACTTGCGATCTGATTCAAAACCGCCGCAACCTAAGACGCAGGCATTGCCAGCGTAGCGCTTGTCGCCCACTTTGGCTGCAATGAATTTACCGTCTTTAATTTCTAAGTCGTCAACGGGTGAGTCGTACAAAATATCGATGCCTAGTTTTTCGGCACTTGCGTAATACGCGTTGACCAGAGCCTTGCCGCCACCCATAAAAAACGCATTGGTGCGGGCAACATGCAGGGTGCCAGACAGTGGCGGTTGAAAATGTACGCCGTGCTTACGCATCCAGTCGCGGCAGGACGAGGATTCGCGAATCACCATGCGAGCGAGTTTCTCGTTAGTTTGGCCACCGGTGACTTTTAAAAGATCTTGCCAGTACTCTTCTTCGGGGTAGGCGTCGACCAACACGTCTTGCGGGGCGTCGTGCATGCAGCGCAGGTTACGGGTGTGCTGTGAGTTGCCGCCGCGCCACTGTTTTGGCGACGCCTCAAGGATGAGGACGCTGGCGCCGGCTTCGCGCGCCATGAGGGCGCCACACAGGGCTGCGTTGCCGCCGCCCACTACGATTACATCCCACATTGTTCTTGCCTCGCGTGTTGGTTCGCGTTGATTTTGGTTAAGTGGTTGAGTGTAAACAGATGGCGGGGGTTTGCGCTAGGGCGCTAGCTTTGGTGGCGTGGGGGTATTCTGACGGCTGCGTTATCGCTTGGCGCAAGATCCTGTCGCTTGACGCACGCCACGTCGCTTTGCGCAGCCTTGTCGCTTGGCGCACGCCTCGTCGCTTTGCGCAGCCTTGTCGCTTGGCGCACGCCGCGTCGTCTTGCGTGCGCTGCGAACCGGTATTTTTGTGCTGAGCAAAAAATACGCGGCTTCTTCGCTTACGCTGGACGTCGTGGCTGGGGTGGGGATGGACGGTTAGCGGTGTGTCAGGATTCTTCGCTTACGCTGAACGCCGGGGCTGGGGTTGAAGTGGACGGTTGGCGTTGTCTTTACACGGAGAGGTGTCGTTTGACGTCTTCGCTGTCCATTTGGGATTGGTCGCCTTGGGCGACGACTTCGCCTCTTGATAAGACGACGAAGCGATCGGCTAATTCTTGGGCGAAGTCGAAGTATTGTTCGCACAGCAAAATGGCGATGTCGCCGCGGTCGCGTAGTAGGCGGATGACGCGGCCGATGTCTTTGATGATTGAGGGCTGGATGCCTTCGGTGGGTTCGTCAAAGATGATGAGTTTGGGTTCGGCGACTAGGGCGCGTGCGATGGCGAGTTGCTGTTGCTGGCCGCCTGAGAGGTCGCCGCCGCG
>CAMCII010000441.1 GCA_945874505.1 Bordetella parapertussis
CGCGCTGCCAAGCCATCGGTGCCAAAGTGGTATTAGTCGGGATGCAGATCCCACCGAACTACGGCCGAGAGTACTCGCAAGGCTTTAAAAATATTTTTAGCAATGCTGCCAACCAAACGGGTGCCGCGTTAGTCCCCTTTTTGTTTGAAGGGTTTGCCGACCAGCGACAATACTTTCAAGCAGATGGAATTCACCCAAACGAGTCAGCTCAACCCTTGATGCTAGCAACGGTCAGGCTAGCGCTCGACCCGTTGCTACGCTAATGGCTTAGCCGCTTAGCGGTTACCTATCCTAAAGCTTGGCGCCGTCAAGCTCGCCTGAAATGAGTTTTTGAGCATCAGGCAGCATCTTCACTTTATAACTGTCGCGTAGCACCCTGAGCGCGGCTTGCTCTTCAGCAGCACCCCACGCCTGAGACAACTGGGCCTGCAGTTGTGTGACCTGAGCAGCCTCTGGTGCAGGACCCGGTTCAATTTTTGAGAGCCACAACACCGCGTAGCCCTCAGGCCCCGCAACACCCAAAAAGCGTGGCAAAGGCGTTGGGCTTGCGGACATAACCGCTTCGAGTTGCTCGCGCGACAGGGATTGCGCAGCCTGACGGGTCACGACCTGAATCGGATCAAACTCTTTAGGGGCAGAATCAACCGATCCCTTAAGCTGATCAAGCTGCTTCACACCGGCCTCTTGCGCCGCGACCAGCGCACGCTCGTTTGTGAGCATCGTACCGATCTGCTCAGCAACTTGCTCGAGCGCAGGCACTTTGGGCGCGTGCACCGTATTGACCCGCAGGGCCAAAATCGTATCTGAAGCCAACTCAATCGCCCCAGAGTTCAACTTGTCTTTCATGACCTCAGTTGAGAACGCGGTTTGACGCACCTTAGGATTACCCAACCACGTCTGTTCGGCCGCCGAAGGCATGGGGGCGTCACCACGCTGGGATGCTGGCAACAAACCCTCGCGCGTTAAGCCAGTGGCTTGCCTAATCTCAATTCCAAGTGCATCAGCAATCGGTTTTAAGCTGTCGCGTTGGTCGTAAATCAGATTGGTCAGCTTGCCTGCCATGGTGGCAAAACGTTCTGCCGCCAACTGTTTGCGGATCTCGACGGTGATATCTTCTTTGACTTCGGCTAAAGGTTTAATGCTAGGAGCCTGGGTGTCTGTGACATACAAAACATGCATGCCAAAGGGGCTCTCGACCGCGCCAGAGATCTCGTCTTTCTTGAGCTTGAACACCGCCTCTTCGACTTGAGGCACAAGCATATTTTTGCTGATCCAACCTAAATCACCGCCTTGATTGGCCGAGCCAGAATCTTGTGAAAATTCTTTCGCAAGCGCTGAAAACTCAGCAGAGTTAGCGGCCGCTCGCTTCGCCAGCTCGGCTGCTTTGGCTTGCACAGCCGCTTTGGCTGCAGCATCCGCTGAGGCAGGGATTTCGAGCAAAATATGACTGACACGGCGGCGTTCGGGTTGCCCGTAGCGGGCTTCATTTTGCTTATAAAAACTCTCGATATCCGCCTCAGACACTTTAATGTCTTTCGACGCAGTTTCTTCGTTCAGGACTAGGTACTGCACATCAAGATTTTCTGGAATCGTGAGCTTAGCTTGATTGGCGTCGTACCAAGTTTTGACATCCTCTGGTGACACCATAATGTTTTTTGCGTAGGTCTCAACCGAAAACACCTTGCGCGCAACGCTACGTTGTTCAGTAATCAGTGCAAAAATCTTTTGACCAATATCGGCGGGGACTCGAGCTGTTAAGCCAATCGGCTGCAACACTTGTCCCAACGTCAAGTCACGCCGCAACCCCTGCTCAAACGCTGCAGTTGTCATGCCCTGAGCTGCCAAGACCTGCTTGTAACGCTCGGGTGAAAACTGCCCATCTTGTTGAACCGCAGGGATCGCTGCGATGCTGCGCCGTAAGGTCTCGTCAGACACCGAATAGCCACCTTTGGTCGCCGCAATGGCGACTGCTCGCTGATCAATCAGCGTATTCAGTAATTGCTCTCGAAAAAATGGCGTATCGAACGCAGCTGCATCGAACTGTGCGCCAAGCATGCCGCGATATTGCTCGAGCTGCGCCCGACGGGCATTGTTAAACTCGCCCAACGTGATGCCTTTTCCGTCAACCGTAGCAAGGTCGGGCTCGCTTTCCATAAAGCTTGAGTAGCCTTGTACGCCAAAGAAGGCGAACGAGGGCACGATCAAAAGAAGCAGGATTACCTGCATCCAGCGTTGGTGATTACGAATAAAATCAAACATGAGGGTTCACACGCCTAGAGTCAAAGCGGGCAAAGTTTACCACTCGGTGCGTTATGCTTGCACCTTATACCCTCTCGCCGCTGGATTTTTATGATGCAGACTTTGCCACCCTGGCCATATCCCCACCTAGTCGCGCACCGAGGTGCAGGCACGCTTGCCCCAGAAAACACCCTCGCCGCCATGCGCGTCGGGGCCAGTTTTGGCTACAAAATGGTCGAATTTGATGCCAAACTGAGCCAAGATCAGGTCGCCATCCTGCTGCACGACACCGAGCTTGAGCGCACCACCAATGGCCACGGCAAAGCCGCTGACCATCCCTACGCAGCCTTGGCGAGGCTAGACGCCGGCCTTTGGTTCAGCTCTGCCTTTCGCGGCGAACCCATTCCCACACTCGAGGCCATCGCGCGCTATACCCTGAGCCACAATATCGCCTGTAATGTAGAGATTAAGCCAACGCCTGGCCTCGAGGCGATCACTGGTACGGCGATTGCCAGGCAGGTCAAACACGACTGGCACGCAGCGCCCGTACCGCCACTACTATCGTCCTTTTCTCTCGAGGCCCTCGAGGCAGCACAACAAGAAGCGCCAACACTGCCGCGCGGCTGGATCACGACCAAGCTAGAGGACAATTGGCGCCAGACTCTCGCACAATTGGGTTGTGTGTCGATCCATCTACACCACTTATCGCTCACCGAAGCCTTGCTCAACGACATACACACTGCCGGTTTTCGCGTAGCCACCTGGACGGTCAATGACCCCGAGCGTGCCGCCGAGCTTTTACAATGGGGCGTCGACTCAGTGATTACCGATGCCCTCGACTTGATTGACGCTGAATAAAACGCGGACACTAGGCTTTTGACCCGTCCTATCCAGATTAAAACCTAGCTGTTTGGCCGTTTGGTCTGTCATATCCTCAGTAAAACGCAGATACTTAGCCTCAGGCGCTGCTCTAGCATGAGTCAAGCTCAGGTGCGAGGCCTCCTGACCTGTTTTATCTAGCTTAAACCCGGGCGTTTGGCCCGATCACGGAGA
>CAMCII010000442.1 GCA_945874505.1 Bordetella parapertussis
ACTCTCACCAACGCCTTAATTGGTAGCAAAATCACCATCGTCTCTCGCAAGGCACAAACCACGCGTCACCGCATTCAGGGCGTGCTGACGCGCGAGCACGAGCAATTCGTCTTTGTGGATACGCCGGGGTTTCAAACCCGTCATGGCGGTACGATGAACCGTATGATGAATCGGGTGGTCACGCAAACGCTAGCTGGTGTAGATGTCGTGCTCTTTGTGGTTGAGGCTGGCAAATGGTCGCCCGGTGATGCCAAGCTGTTATCGCTCTTACATGACCCAGCGCGCACAATTCTGGTGATCAGCAAAATTGATCAGCTTAAAAACCGCGATGAGCTCTATCCCTTTGTGGCAAAAATTGCGGCGCAGTTTCAATTTGATGCGGTAGTACCAGTCAGCTCAACTAAAAAACATCAGCTGGATCAGTTGCTTGACGAGGTGGCTAAACGCTTGCCTGAGAACGAAGCGTATTTTGACGCCGATACGCTCACCGATCGCCCGATTCGTTTTATTGCCTCTGAACTCATCCGCGAAAAAATCTTTCGCTTAGTCGGTGATGAACTGCCCTATGGCTGTACGGTCATGATCGAGCAATGGGAAGAAACCGACAAAGGCGTGCACGTAGCCGCCTGTGTGATTGTCGAGCGCGATAGCCACAAGCCGATTTTGCTTGGCGTGGGTGGCAGCCACATGAAACGTATCGCTTCAGAAGCCCGCCAGGATATTGCCAAGCTGCTGGATAAACCGATTCACCTTGAGGTGTATATCAAGGTTAAAAAAGGCTGGGCCGAAAAAGAGGGCAGCCTACGCGATCTAGGCTATGAGTAAACGCGCGGCGCGCGTACACGAAACCCCAGGCTATGTGTTGCACGCAACGGCCTGGCGAGAAACCTCTCTGATTGTTCAAGCGTTTTCACGCGATCATGGCTGGGTGAGCATGGTCGCCAAGGGTGCCAAGCGCCCACACTCGGTGCTGCGCCCGGCGCTATCTTTGTTTCAGCCCTTATTGCTGTCTTGGACAGGCGCCAGCGAAATCAAAACGCTGACGCGCGCTGAGTGCGCAGGCGTGCATGCCTTACAGGGGCCCGCAATGATGTCGTGCTGGTACATGAACGAACTCTTGTTTCGTTTGTTGCCACGCGAAGACCCGCACCCTGGTTTATTTGATGCCTATGTAATGGCTTTGCAAAGCCTGGCAACAGGCTCAAGGGCAGCAGGTGCCCTGCGTAAGTTTGAGTGGATGTTGCTGCAGGAAACGGGCTATGGCGTAGATGCTGAGCAACCTGATTTTGAAGACACTCAGCGAGAACCCGCTCTACGCGCAGCGCTGCGCGCGCGTTTGTCAGAGCACTTGGCTGGTAAACCGTTGGCTACTCGGCAGGTGTTGTTGGCGTTGCAGCGGTACCAAGGCGCGAAGACCATATCGACTAACTAAACCTGTATCAGCACGCTGTCTGATAACATTTTTGACGTGAGCGGTATAAAAGGCTTGCTGTATGTTGAACCTAGCATGCTGTCAAAAGGCTCAGGTGATGGCTCGAATGCTAGCGTGCTGCAATATCAAACTATCGCTAACAATCGAGCCTCGTCTCGACGTTTACGCTGTCAACACCGCCCGCCCAGTCACTTTGCCTTGACGCAATGATGTCAATACTTTATCGGCATCGGCTAGCGGATGCTTGTGCACAGGAATGGGTGTGATCTTGCCGTCTTTCACCAACTGCAGCAGATCACGCATCTCTTGAAGCGAGCCAGTGTAGCTGCCCAGAATTTGCGCGGCTTTCATGGGGATAAAGGCAATTGGCCAAGGTGCTGCACCGCCAAACAAGCCAACGATCACGAGTTTGCCGCCTTTGATCATCACGTTAAAGCCAAGCTCGGTAGTTGAGGGGGCGCCTACTAAATCCACAATGCCTTGCAGCAGTTTGCCACCATTGGCGGCAATGATTTGTTGCGCGGCATCTGGTGCGGCACCATCGATGGCAGCCAAAGCACCAGCATCAAGCGCGGCTTGACGTTTGACGGGGTCGATGTCGACGACAATTGCGCCCACGCCATTTAACGCTTTGACTAACGCTAAGCACATTAAGCCCAAGCCACCCGCACCCATGATGACGATGGGATGCTTTTGATAAAGGTTGGGGCCAATTTTATTGAGAGCGCTATAGGTGGTGATCCCTGAGCAGGCATAGGGGGCAAGGGCTGCGGGGTCAAGGTCACCAATGTCAATCAAATAGCGTGCATCGGGCACCAAGATATGGTCAGCATAGCCACCGGGGCGATGCACGCCCAAGTATTGTGGGTTAGCGCAGTGGTTTTCAAGTTGATCTAAACATGCCGGACACTGGCGGCAACCAATCCAGGGGTAGACCAAGTAGTTACGGCCTTTTTCAACGCCTGTGGCTTGCGGGCCCATGGCCACGACCGTGCCTGCAGTCTCATGGCCCATGGTCATGGGCAATTTAATACCGCGGTCTTTCAGAGACAGCGTGCGGCCGTTACCGAGGTCGTAACCGCCTTCCCAAAAATGGATGTCACTGTGGCACACGCCAGCGGCGCGCACTTGCACCAGCACTTCAGTGCCAGTCGGTTCAGGTGTTTTGGTCTCGATCAGTTCGAGGGCTTCACGAAAATTCACAACGCAATAGCATTTCATGTTTTGGTCTCGGATTAGTTAAAAGAGAATTTAAAAAAGTTTTAAAGGTTTGTCTGATTGTTCAAGTATGTGACTCTGTCGTGATGTTGCGTTGCCGTAGCAGACTTACGGTTTAACACAAGCATCACAGATCAAAACACCAGTTCGATTAAACGTGGTCCTTTTTCTTTGGCAGCAATGCGCATGGCATTGGCAAAGCCTTCAAGAGTCGTGACTTGGCTGCCTGGTACGCCATGCCCTTTCGCCAACGATACCCAATCCAAAAATGGGCGATCCAGATCTAGCATGCGCTTGGCGTTTTCACCGGCTTCAGGGCCGCCCATATTGGCCAGTTCACCGCGCAAGATGCGATACGAACGATTGGCAAAAATCACAACGGTCACATCAAGATTTTCGCGCGCCATGCTCCAGAGCGCTTGCAGGGTATACATGGCGCTGCCGTCACCGATAAAGGCAAACACTTTACGATCTGGGCAGGCCACTGCAGCACCAACGGCGGCAGGTAAGCCCCAGCCGATCGCGCCGCCCGTGATGTCGATACAATCGTGCGGTGCCGCTTGCGGCAAGGTCTTGGCAAACTGGCGACCTGAGGTCACAGCCTCGTCCACCATGATGGCGTTTTCGGGCAGGGTTGCTGC
>CAMCII010000443.1 GCA_945874505.1 Bordetella parapertussis
CCGGCCCCGATGCCTTCGCGCAGCGCGGCGCCCAAGCCGTTAATCGGCGGTTTGTTCATTGAGATGACGGCGATCTCGTCTTGTACTGCGTAGGTTGCAAACTCAGACATGTTGTTTCTCTCTTTACTTGTTAGCGATCGCGGCACGATATTGCTCACGTAAGCCCTGTTTATACAGTTTACCGTTATCCAGCCGAGGTAGCTTTTCAGAAAAATCAATACTGCGAGGGCACTTGAACGTTGCGAGATGCTCTTTGCAAAAGGCAAGAAGCTCGGCCACTAACTCGGCTGAACTTGAAATACCTGCTTGTAGTTCAATGACCGCTTTGACTTCTTCGCCCCATTCTTCGTTGGGTACGCCAATCACACCGACATCACCCACCGCTGGGTGCGTCAGCAAAACGGCCTCAATTTCTGTTGGATAAATGTTGACGCCGCCCGAAATAATCAGATTGGCATTTCTATCGGTTAAGAATAACCACCCGTCTTCATCCAGATAGCCGATATCGCCTAAGGTGAAGTAATCGCCTCGATAAGAGCTTGCGGTTTTACTGTCGTCTTTGAAGTAATTGAAGCGCCCAATCGCAGGGGCTTTGATATAAATTGTACCGGCTGTGTTTGGCGCTAGCGCTTGTGCATGCTCATCCAAAATACGAACTTGGTCGATAGGGTTCGGTTTGCCCACGGTACCTGGTCTTTTCAACCAGTCAGTAGAGGTGACGCTGACAGCACGGCCTTCAGTCGCTGCGTAATACTCAGACAGAATAGGCCCCCACCATTTGATCATGGCGCTTTTTAGTTGTACCGAGCAAGGTGCTGCGCCATGAATCACAAACTGCAGCGACGAGAGATCGTACTTGTCTTTCATCTCTTGCGGCAACGACAGCAGGCGATGAAACATGGTTGGCACCATGTGTGTGTGCGTGATGCGATGTTGTTGAATTAAGCGCAAGGCCTCTTCGCTATTCCAGCGATTCATGAGTACCAGCCCTACGCCCGCCAATAATGGCTGTGCTAACGAGTAACCAAGTGGCGCTGCGTGATACAACGGGCCTGCGCAAAGGTGCAACTGACCTGTCGCGACTTGATAACCAGCCGCGTTGGCTAGCTCAACCGAGGTCATTACCGAGGGGAGGGCGTACGCTGGGTCACGGTAGACGCCTTTGGGGCGTCCGGTTGTGCCCGAGGTATAAAGCATTCTGCTACCCAGCGTTGGATCGTCGATATCATGAGCCGGGCACGACATGACCGCTTTGTCGTACGCTTCAAAGCCCGAAATTTCACCGCCGATTGTAAACTTAACCTCTGCTCGTTTGGCGAGCGCAGCTGCCGCCTGCGCTTGTGCGGCATAGCGAGCTTCAGCAATAAAAGCTTTTGCTTCGCAGTTATCAAGAATGTAGCCGACCTCGTCGCCCGTCAGGTGTGTATTGATGGGCGTCATGCGCAGGCCCGAGCGCTCGAGGGCGACGATCACCGCAACAAACTCAAGACGGTTCGAGCAGAGCAAGGCAACAGCATCGCCTGCTTTCAGGCCTCGTTGTCTAAGAGCCCTGACTAACCGATTGGCGTGAGCATTGAGTTGCGCAAAAGTTGTGACACGGTCTATTTCAATGACAGCAGGTTGATCGCCGTGATATTCAGCGTAGTAGGCAGTACTCATGCCCTGTTCAATACGTTGCATTAGCATGATTCGAAATTTTCTTTTACAAGAGTCAAATGCATAAGGTGAAAGAAGCTTAATGGAATTGAAGTGAACGATGCTTAACGGCATTGAAATGCAAGAGGGACAAATTAAATTCAGAGAATGCGCTAGACCCACTAGCGCCTGAATAACTTGCTACTCAAGCTTAAAACCCGACGTCTTTATAATTTCGCGAAAACGTTCAATTTCATCGAGTTGCATTTTTCTCATTTGCGCGGGCCCAAAGGGCATGAGCTCACCTCCACCTGTCGTCACCAGATACTCTTGTGCCTGACGCGAGGTTAGTACTTGCTGCAGCGCAGCAGCCAGCTTGTTCGTAATGTGATCAGGTGTTTCGGTGCGAACGTATAAAGAGGTCCAAAGGTAGTTCGAGTACTCAGGATAGCCACTCTCTTTCACAGTCGGGATGTCTGGAAACTCAGGCGCACGAGTATCGCCCGTGACGGCAACGGCGCGAAGTTTTCCCGAGATCAATAGCGTAGAGACGCCGCTTAAGTTGAGCACGCCCCAATCGAGTTGATTACCAATTAAATCAGTAAAGATCGGTGCCGCACCCTTGTAAGGTACCCCTACAAACTTAACGCCAGAAATTGTGTTGAACCAATCTAACGTTAACTGATACGACGTGGCATAGGTGCCGACATTGAACGGGCGCGAAGATGCTTTAGCGGCCGTGACGAGCTCTGCAAGAGTTTTGTAGGGTGAATTGCCCGGAACCACAAACGCGCCCATGCCACGTGTGAGGCCTGATACTGGCTTAAAGTCTTTGATGGCATCATAGGGAAAAGGCCCTTTCATCACGAGTTCATTCAGACCAAGCGGGCTCAGCGTCCCTAAAAAAATCGTGTAGCCATCTGCCGGAGCGTTTTTCACTGCGGTGCCGGCAATCATGCCATTGGCGCCAGGGCGATTTTCAATGACTACGGATTGTCCAAGCAACCCAGCAAGCTGTTGTCCAAAGTAACGAGCGGCATTGTCGGTGCCGCTCCCGGCTGCAAGGGGCACCAAGATCTTGATCGAGCGAGTTGGATAGTCTAAAACTTGTGCCTGCGTGCCGCTCGCGAAGGCTAGAAAGGCGAGAACGACGACATGTATTATTTTCATTATTATGCGACTCCATTTTTTTGAAAGCGAAGGCAACATTGTCGTGGCCTAAGATTTTTCTTCAAAAAAAGTAACACGCGTGTTCTGATGCGTCAACGAAAAAGACTCAATGCCTAGCACTCGATGGTCATGTTGGATTCACATCGCGCATTCAAAATGTCATAACGGCATCGCTGATAAATTTGTCGACGGTGCCTTCCTCTTCTTTAATCGCTAAGGCCATCAACGCTAAGTAGCACGATGCGCGTTGCAGTAATTCACATTAGAGCAACTCGTGATCTGGGCTGGCAGTCACTAGATCAAATGATGAAGCCCCTCAATATCGAGCCGTAAAGTGGAGGTTCTCGGCACGATTCCGTCAACACTGAAATTTTCTAATAGAGGCTTTGTAATGTCTCTTTGGTCAAAGATGGACATGACCGTTGAAAATATTGAAACTTTCATTGCATGCGAGCTTTTTAGCTGCG
>CAMCII010000444.1 GCA_945874505.1 Bordetella parapertussis
GCGGTATAGACCGTTGCAGTTACAGTGGGTTTACTCACCATGACTCTCCATCAAAAGACTCACTCTTAGATTGCGCCGTCTTTCAGCAAGGCATCAACCTCTTGGGCGCCGATGCCAAATTCTGCATAGACCTCTTTATTGTGCTCACCGCGATCAGGCGCCGCCGTAAACACCTCGCGCTTTGAACGACTCATAATCACTGGATGATTCACCACACTAATTTCGCCCAAGCTTGGGTGCTGTAAAGTTTTGGCCATTCCCAAATGCACAACCTGTGGGTCTTCCATGGTTTCTTTCACGTTCTTGATCGAGCCACAGGGCACGCCTGCTTTGTTCAACAACTCAATCCAGTGTGCAGTCGGTTCTTGTTTCGTGCGTGCGGCGATCGCTGCATTCAACGCGGGTCGGTTTTGACCACGCGTCTTAAGCAACTTAAAGCGCGGGTCTTCAGCGAGTTCTGGCAAACCAATTGCCGTCACTAGCTTGATAAACATCTCAGTGCCCATCGCCGCTAAGTTGATATAACCGTCTGCTGTCGGATAGACGCCCGTGGCCGCTGTTGTTGGATGATCGTTACCAGTCTGCCCTGGGATCTCTTTGTTCATCAGCCAGCGCATGATCTGAAAATCCATCATCCACACTTGCGACTGCAGCAGTGAAGACTGCACCCACTGACCTTCGCCCGACTCTTCTCGTTCGAGCAACGCCACCAAGGTACCAATCGCACAGAACAAGCCAGAGCTTAAGTCTGCCACCGGTATGCCCGCACGCATCGGCCCGCGGCCGGGCTCACCCGTCACCGACATGATCCCGCCTAAACCCTGTGCGATTTGATCCAAGCCGGGTCGATCAACATAAGGACCATCTTGCCCAAAGCCCGACACGCTCGCCAAGATAATGCGTTTGTTTACCTTGCGTAGTGACTCATAATCGATACCGAGTTTGAACTTCACATTCGGGCGATAGTTTTCAATCACCACATCGGCCTGTTCAACCATTTTCAAGAACAGCGCTTTACCTTTGGGATGCTTTAAGTTCAGCGTAACGCTGCGTTTGTTGCGATGGGTATTTTGATAATCAGCAAATTGCGACGAGCCACCGGGGCGATCATCTGGTTGATCGCCTGGCTCTTCAATTTTGATCACGTTTGCGCCCCAATCTGCAAATTGTCTGACTGCGGCGGGCCCAGAACGAACGCGCGTCAAATCCAGCACTGTGAACCGGCTGAGGGGTAACTTAGGCATGCAAGGTCTCCGAATTACGCTTAACTCAGAGACTGGCGCACAGAGCCCTCCAGGATCCAAGTGTTTTTATTTTCGATGTTGGACATCTTACAAGAAAATGAAAACTCTTGGTTTGAAGGTTTTAGGGCCCAAAAGGCCCGGTTTTGGCCTTTTGGGCACCTGTTTAGCTCGAGCGCCTGACTTCGAGGTCTGGGCACCTCTTTACCGCTCGTGTCTGGCGCTGCGTTTTTCGGCTATTCGGCTTTTGCACCTGGCGCTGAGTTTCTAAATATCGCTTCAACGCTCAAGCGCGCCGCCGAATTTTTTTAACCTATTCGGCTTTTGCACCTGACTCAGCGATCACTTTTCTCCACTTGATGCGCTCAACTTCGATCTCGGCTGCCATCTCTTCTGGCGTACTGGTTTTCGGGATCATCCCGCCAGTGATCATGCGTTCATTCATGGCAGGTTCGTTAATCACGACGCGCAAGGCGGCGTTTAATCGATCAATCACTGCACGAGGGGTGCCCGCTGGCACTGATAGATAATTCACGGCAACGGCCTGATAGCCCTTCAGTTGCTCGGCAATCGCTGGCACGTTGGGCAGTAACGGTGAGCGCTCGGGGCTTGCTACGCCCAAGGCACGCAAGTTACCGGATCTGATCTGGCCGATATACACCGACAAACTATCGATCGCCATCTGCACATTGCCAGCCAGCAGATCTTGGATGACTTGACCTGAGCCTTTGTAAGGCACGTGGACGATGTCAACGCCCGCCATCGACTTAAACAATTCGCCCGACAAGTGAGTGCTGGCGCCAATGCCTGAGCTGCCAAAATTAGTTTTACCAGGATTCTTACGCGCATACTCAATCAGTTCTTGCACGGTGTTAACGGGTAGTTTGGGTGCTACCACCAACACATTCGGAAACCAGGCCACGCGCGACACAGGGATCAAATCTTTATCGGGGTTGTAAGGCAATTTAGCCATCAAATAGGGGTTAATAATTTGCGGGCCAGGCGTGGTGTAGAGCACGATATAGCCATCGGGCGCTGCACTCGCAACCAGCGCGGCGCCAACCGTTGCGCCACCGCCCGGCTTGTTTTCAACAATGATGGGCTGACCCAGTTCTTTGCTCATGGGGTCACTGATTAAACGCGCGGTCTGATCAGCCGCCCCACCTGGCGCAAACGGCACAATCAAACGGATCGGTTTTGATGGGTAGGCTGCCGTCTGTGCGTGCACAACAGGGGTCATCACGGTCGCTAGCACGACCAAACTTAAAGCCTTGAGCATAATTTGTCCCTAGATTTTTTAGTGTTTGCGTCGTAAGCCTCGGTTGAGGGTTCGCGCGCTTCAATGTCGCTGCATTTTCTGTATTCTAATGGTGTTTAGGTTCAGAATAATCAAACTCAGGGACATCACCTATATGCAAGACTTTACCCAACTCCAATACGAGCTGATCGGCCATGTTGCGGTACTTAGCATGAACAATGCGCCCGTCAACGCACTGTCACGCACACTAAGCGACGAGATTACCGCTGCGCTTGACTACATTTCTGAAATCCCTGAGGTGCGCGCCGTAGTGCTAACTGGTCTAGGCAAAATATTCTGTGCGGGTGCAGACTTAAAGGGTCGCGCCTCAGTGATCAAGGGGCCGGGCGATTTGCCTGCGCACTCACGTCGCACACGCGAATGTTTTCATGCGATTCGTGAATGCACTAAGCCTGTGATTGTTGCCATCAATGGTCCGGCGCTTGGCGCGGGCTTAGCGATTGCCGCCTCAGCTGATATGTTGATTACGTCTGACAAAGGCTGCATTGCCTTGCCAGAAATTGACGTAGGCTTGTTAGGTGGGGGCAGCCATGCTGCACGTTTGTTTCCACACAGCACGCTGCGCCGCATGATGTTTACAGGCTATCGCGTGCAAGCCGACGAGCTCTATCGCCTTGGTGTCGTTTTGCAAGTGACCACTGCTGAGGGCTTAATGCCAGCAGCGCTTGAACTGGCCAATACAATTGCCAGCAAGAGCCCGCTGTCAGTGGG
>CAMCII010000445.1 GCA_945874505.1 Bordetella parapertussis
GTTAAGCGTGCATGTCCAAGCTGTGGCACGAGCTTTCCAGAACCTGACCCACGTATGTTTTCATACAACTCAAAGCACGGCTGGTGCCATGGCTGTTTTGGCACAGGCTTAAAGCTACAGGGGTTTGACGAAGCACAAACTGGCGAAGAAACCGCCTGGAACGCCTGGTACGAGGGAGAAACGACCACCTGTACCAGTTGTCATGGCGCACGCTTAAATCCTATTTCACGCGCAGTGCTGTGGCGTGATAAATCGATTGCCGAGCTTGCTGGTTTGGCCGTCTCAGACGCTCATACCTTTTTTACAGCGTTAGTTTTGCGCGGCCGCGACGCAGAGATTGCGCGTGACATCTTGTCTGAGATTCGTGGTCGTCTGCAATTTATGCAAGAAGTGGGGCTAGGCTACCTGGCGCTCGATCGCGCCGCACCCACGCTGTCTGGTGGCGAAGCGCAGCGCATCCGCCTGGCCGCGCAACTAGGTTCAAACATGCAAGGCGTTTGCTACGTGCTGGACGAACCCACAATTGGCTTACATCCACGCGACAATCGGATTTTGCTTGGGGCCTTGTCACGGCTTGAAAAGAACGGCAACACCTTAGTCGTGGTTGAGCACGACGACGACACCATTCGCCGCGCCGAACACATCATTGATATTGGCCCCGGCGCAGGGATTCGCGGCGGACGTGTCGTGGCCCAAGGCACATTACAAGACCTGATGGATGCGCCCGATTCAACAACCGGACATTACCTGAGGCACCCCTTGGCACATCCTCTGCAGCCGCGCAGACCGGTGGCAAAGGATACGCCGATGATCACGGTCAAGGGCGCAAAGCTTCATAACTTGCGTCACCTGACGGCACACTTTCCGATCGGGCGCCTAAGCGTGGTCACCGGTGTATCAGGCTCAGGCAAATCAACGTTAGCCCGTGAAGTGTTGCTCGACAATTTAGGCGCGGCAGTTTCGCTACGCGCCGATCCTCAATGGCACGGCTGTGAAAGCATTGAGGGCTGGAAAGCGATCGATCGCGTACTTGAAGTCGATCAAACACCGATTGGCAAAACGCCACGCTCGTGCCCCGCAACCTACATCGGCTTTTGGGATGATGTGCGAAAGCAATTTGCCGACACACAAGAGGCGCGGATTCGCGGCTGGGGTGCAGGACGCTTTTCGTTCAACACGGGCGATGGTCGCTGCCCGTTGTGCGAAGGGCAAGGCATGCGCACCCTTGAGATGAGCTTTTTGCCAGACATCAAGGTGCCCTGCGATGCGTGCAGTGGTGCACGCTTTAACACCGACACCTTAGGCGTACGTATGCGCGACAAACACGCTGGCGCGGTGCTGTCGCTTGAAGTCGATGATGCGATTGGCTACTTTGCAGCGCATCCAAAAATTCGACATCCCTTGCAACTGATGCAAGATGTAGGATTGGGCTATATCACGCTCGGGCAACCCTCACCCACGCTGTCGGGTGGCGAAGCGCAACGGATCAAGTTAGTCACCGAACTTGCAAAAGCGCGGATGACCGAAGGCGTGATCACCACCGGTCGCGCCTCTCGCCTACCGCATACACTTTACGTACTAGATGAACCAACCGTTGGCTTATCCATGGCAGACGTCGAGAAGCTGATCCGTGTGCTGCACCGGCTCGTTGAGGCTGGCAACACTGTGGTGGTGATCGAACACAATCTTGACATCATCGCCGAGGCCGACTGGCTGTTGGATTTGGGTCCAGAGGGCGGAACGGGTGGTGGCAAGTTGGTGATCGAAGGGACGCCCGAGCAGGTGATGAAAGTGCGTTCAACATCGCACACGGGCGAAGTACTTTATGAGTTTATGCATCGTGCTTAACATCGGTCGACCTCGACTGCGCGTGACGTCTAGCACCAGAAACGAATGTTTACGACGGAGAGAAGCGTGATGAACAAGAAAGTGTTTTGCCGCTTAGGCAACGTCATCACTGAGGATGAAGAGAACGGTGGTGACCAGTGAACCATCACACACTATTTTTCATCGCAGGGCGACGCGCGTGACCTTGTGTCGTTTTGAAGATCGACTGGCGGGCGAAGCAAAGGTCTTGTCTGGGTTACGCCAACGCATCACCGCCTGTAGCGCGAGCGAACTGCCTGCGGCCTTCGCGGCCATTGAGGCTGCACAACGCGCCGGATATTGGATCGCCCTCATGCTCGACTACGAGCTTGGCGAGTGGTTTGAGCCAGCGCTGCAACCAACAACACGCGCTGCGCAAGCCACGCTGCCAACACCCGCTGGCGCTGCGCAAACTCACCTCAAGCCGCGTAGCCGTTTAACGGCACTCGTCTTTGATTCAGCCACGATTGAAAAGCCCTGGAGTCTAAGTCGTATCGAGAAGACTGAGGCTGAGACTGTGATTGAGACTGAGACTGAGACTGAGACTGAGACTAAGACTGAGACTAAGACTGAGACTAAGACTAAGACTGAGACTGAGGCTGAGGCTGAGGCTGAGGCTGAGGCTGAGACTGAGGCCGGCGTTACAACAGCGGCCTCGATTACCTCAGTCACGGCAAGCCTGTCGCAAGCCGATTACTTTGACAGAATTCAAAAAATCAAAGAATGGATCGCGCGGGGCGAGGTCTATCAAATCAATAGCACCTTTGCCCTAAACGTATCCACGCAAGGCTCGGCACAAGAGCTGTATCGCCAGCTCGCCAATCAACACCCAAGCGCACATGCTGCCTTTATCGAAGACGCTGAACAAACAGTATTGTCGTTTTCACCAGAGTTATTTTTGCAACGCCGCGGCACAACGTTAATCACTCGCCCAATGAAAGGGACTGCACCTCGCTCAAGCGACCCACTTGAAGATCAACGGCTTGGCCAGCACTTACAGGCGAGCGCAAAAGACCGCGCCGAAAATCTGATGATCGTCGATTTGTTGCGCAACGATCTTGGTCGTATCGCCTTACCCGGTAGTGTCGTTGCTGAGCCCTTGTTTTCGCTTGAGGCGTATCCCTCGGTCTGGACCATGACCTCGACCATTCAAGCGACGATCGCAGCCACGACCTCTCTTGAGACGATTTTACGGGCACTATTTCCGTGTGGCTCGATCACCGGCGCACCTAAAATCGCCGCGATGAAACGTATTCAACAAACTGAAACGCAAGCACGTGGCTTGTATTGTGGCAGTCTTGGTTGGCTCGCGCCTAATGGTGATTTCTCACTGAATGTCGCCATTCGCACGCTGCTACTCAAGCAAGACGGCAGCGGCTTGTATCACGT
>CAMCII010000446.1 GCA_945874505.1 Bordetella parapertussis
CACGATCGCCGCCGTGGTCAACAGGGCCATCAACAGATAGAGATCCATCTTGCCCATCGCACAAATAGCGCCCGCGACAAACAACAGTGAATCACCTGGCAAAAAGGGCATGAACACTAAGCCCGTTTCAGCAAAAATAATGGCGACAAGCAAGACATAAATCCATACGCCGTGCGCCTCAATAAACTGCAACATTGTTTTATCAATATGCAGCAATAAATCTAACAGCCAACTGAAGAATTCCATCCCAACATCCTTGTGATGACAAAAGTGAGCGACGCGATCGTGTGTGTGCGTACAAAAACAGACCGCGCAAGCGCGGTCGCAAGACTTCTAGGCAGGCGTTGCGTTGTGCAGCAACTCGGGCAGCCTAGGCCCGCCAAGTTTTATCAGTCAAGCTTGGCAGACTTAAGCCAACCAACTAACCGACCTACGCAACCAACGAAACGTCGAGTTTAGCAGCGGTGTGCTCTTGAACTTCAGCGACAGTCACGCCAGGCGCTAGCTCAAGCAGCTTGAGGCCGTGTGGTGTGATTTCAAATACGCCCATATCGGTAATGACCATATCGATCACGCCAACACCTGTTAAGGGCAAGGTGCACTTGGGCAACAGTTTCATGTCGACCGTGCCATCTTTTTTGCGGGCCACATGCTCCATTAATACAATGACGCGACCAACACCCGCGACCAAGTCCATTGCCCCGCCCATCCCTTTTACCATCTTGCCTGGGATCATCCAGTTTGCGAGGTCACCGGTTTCGGACAC
The DNA here is from genome assembly GCA_945874505.1 of Bordetella parapertussis. GTDB lineage: Bacteria > Pseudomonadota > Gammaproteobacteria > Burkholderiales > Burkholderiaceae_B > Zwartia > Zwartia parapertussis_J. Next base: position 767 of record CAMCII010000446.1, read on the forward strand.
CTGCATAGCACCCAAAATGGCCAAATTAATTTTGCCGCCGCGAATCATGGCAAACGAATCTGACGACGAAAAAATCGACGATCCAGGAATGGTCGTGACCGTTTGCTTACCGGCATTAATCATGTCAGCGTCAACTTCGCTTTCAAGCGGAAACGGCCCTATCCCCAACAAACCATTTTCTGACTGCAACCACACCTCAATCCCCTTGGGGACATGGTTCGCCACCAAGGTGGGCAAGCCAATGCCCAGATTGACATAAAAACCATCTTGTAATTCACGTGCCGCACGTGCGGCCATTTCGTCACGAGTCCATGCCATGTTGATTGCTCCTTAGTTTGCCGCGCGAACGGTGCGTTGTTCGATGCGTTTTTCAGGGGTCGCATTGACCACAATACGATGCACGTAAATGCCTGATAAATGAATTTGATCAGGATCAAGTTCACCGAGCTCAACCACTTTTTCAACCTCAACAACGGTGAGTTTGCCTGCCTGTGCCACCGGCGGATTAAAGTTGCGCGCGGTTTTATGAAAAATCAAATTACCGCTGCGATCGGCAATGTAAGCTTTCACCAAAGAGATCTCGGGCACTAGGGCGCGCTCCATGACGTACTTTTCACCGTCAAACTCACGGATTTCTTTACCGTCTGCCACCACGGTGCCCACACCGGTGCGGGTAAAAAAGGCTGGGATACCCGCGCCACCGGCACGCAGGCGCTCGGCCAACGTACCCTGAGGGGTGAACTCAAGCTCGAGTTCGCCGGCTAAGAACTGGCGTTCGAACTCTTTGTTTTCGCCGACATACGAAGCGATCATCTTTTTAACCTGACGGGTATGCAGCAACATACCCAGACCAAAACCATCGACGCCGGCGTTGTTACTGATGCAGGTCAGATTTTGAACGCCCAAGTCGCGCACCGCAGCGATTAGGGCCTCGGGAATACCACACAGACCAAAGCCACCCACGCCAAGGGTTTGCCCGTCTTTAAGGATATCTTTCAGTGCCTCGGTGGCACTGGGATAGAGCTTATTCATTAAACCGACTCCTGAGTGTGCATGTTGCCGAAATGCCCGACAATCATAAAAACTTTTGAAATGAACGCTGCAAAGACAAAAATTGACCGAATCGTCGCAGCGGCAAAAATCGATTGGTGCGCCAAAAATGCGAATTTTGTAGATTATCGACGATTTATCGGCTTTGCCAAAGCTTGTAATACCTCGGCAGGCCAAGGATGCGATTTATTGAGTTCAAAATCCATCCAGACCATCACCGACTTGCCCTGTGCGCACAGTTCAAGGCGGTCTGGATAGACCACCGAAATATCAACCGCCTGCTCAAGGCTTGAGCGGCCAATACTCACCACGCGGTGGCTGACCCGAACCGTTGCCGGGTAGGTAATCGATTTTTTAAAATCGCAGGCGCAGTGCACCACTACAGGTCCGTAGCGCGTTGACTGCGGCGCCTGGCCCTCGTAAAACATCTTCAAACGCCCTTCTTCCATATAGCGGAAATAATTGCAATTATTCAGATGTGCCAAGGCGTCAGCATCAGACCAGCGCATCGGGATGTCTAAGTCGTAAATATCACCCACCATCAGGGTTTGGGGTTCAGAGCCTGCCACACACTTCTCCAAAAATCATGCCATGCCTTGCAAAAGGCGCTGTTCACGAGTTTGCAAGGCCCGCGCCACGACAGCGTAAGCCCCTGTGCAATACAATCGCTACAGCAAACAAACATCATACCTTTGAAGCAGGGAGACTCTTATGTCAGCACGCGAATCGATGGAATACGACGTTGTCGTGGTAGGTGGAGGCCCGGGCGGGTTAGCCACGGCGATTCGCCTCAAGCAACTCGCCGCAGAGCGCAGCCATGACATTTCGGTTTGCGTGCTTGAAAAAGGCAGCGAAATTGGTGCACACATTTTGTCGGGTGCTGTGATGGATCCGCAGGCAATGACCGAGCTGTTGCCTGACTGGAAAAACATGGGTGCCCCACTTGACACCCCAGTCAAAGAAGACGAGTTTCTGTTTTTAAGCGAAACGGGTGCACGCAAAACCCCCGAGTGGCTGTTGCCCGAGTGCTTTCAAAATCACGGCAACTACATCGTGAGTTTGGGCAAGGTTGCCCGCTGGATGGGCGAACAAGCCGAGGCGCTAGGCGTTGAAATATTTCCGGGCTTTGCGGCGGCCGAGGTGTTGTACAACGAGCAAGGTGCGGTGCGTGGCGTAGCCACTGGCGACATGGGCGTGGGGCGCGATGGCCAGCCCACCGACCAATACCAGCAAGGCATGGAGCTTTTGGCGAAATATACGATTTTTGCTGAAGGCGCACGTGGCCAACTGGGTCGCGAACTCATCAGCAAGTTCAAGCTTGACCAAGGCCGCGATCCACAAAGCTATGGCATTGGAATTAAAGAGCTCTGGGAAGTCGCCCCCGCCAAATCACGCCCCGGTGTGGTGGTGCATACCGCGGGCTGGCCGCT
>CAMCII010000447.1 GCA_945874505.1 Bordetella parapertussis
ATCTGCGCATCGTAGCCAGCCCTCATCATCATGCCGCCGGCCATAATCCCTAACACGCTCACGGCAGCGCCAACAATCCCTGTGGCCATCGCGAAAAGCGTCGCGGTCAACAGCACCGCCAAGTAAAGCGATCCGCGTATCGGTGCAAATAATTGCCTGAAGGTCGCGAAGAGTCGGTCCATCAGGCCCGCCTGCTCACACATGTAGCCCATAAAGATGAACATCGGCACGGCCGGAATAATGTCATCTTTCATCGACCCCCACACTTGCAGATAGGTCAGGTAAAACGTGCGATCAACACCCAACCCAATTGCACCAAAAACCATTGCAATGAATAGCAGTGTAAAGGAAATTGAAAAACCAATGAAGATGACACTGACCATACAAAACAGCATGATCAAGCCAAGTATTTCGTTTAAATTCATGAAGATATCCTGAGGGGTATTTGGCTAGATTTCGATTTTTTCGTGACGCACTAATTCAGTGCCTTTGTCTACGGCCCAGAGCGACTTCAGAAATTCGGAAATCCCTTGAATGAACAACAACCCAAAGGCGACTGGCACCACCGCACGTAACGGCCAAATGATGGGCTGCCAAAGACCAAGATTAGATTTTTCATTGATTTGAAATGACTTCACCACATCGTCAATAGAGATCGAGACCAGCAACCCCATCACTGGCAAAAACAAAACCGTATACGTAATCAGATCGATCCAGCCTTTTTTCGAGACTGAAAACTTATCCCACAAAATATCGGTACGAATGTGCGCACCGTTGAGTAGCGCAAACGCTGAACCCAACATGAAGAGCGACCCATTTGACATGAAGGTGACATCACCTGCCCAGGCCGTGGGTGCTTTAAAAAAATATCGCAAAATCACTTCAGCAACACTACTAAAAATCAGTGGTGCAAGCAAAAACATAGTCAACTGGCCCGTGTAGTGCGTAAAGCGATCAATTTTGCGGGTCAGGGGGACGGCAACTTGCCAAAAAGGGCTTAATTGACTCTCGTCAAGCACACTCTGAACGTTATCGCTCACGGGTTTTCTCCGGTGACTTTAAAGAAAGAAAGGAACTCTAAAAAAAAGAATTGACAGCACAACAAGCAAGTTGTCGTGCTGTCAATGGTTTTGAAACTAACTACTTTTTAGGAGGAAAGTAATAATTCGCCGTGAACTCATAAGAAGGAGCATTAATCACCCTCGAAGGAACGACCTCTGAGGCATATTTATACATCGCGTCATACACCCGTTTGAAAGTTGGGCTCTTAGCCACTTCTTCTTTTGCGATCGCGTCCCAAGTTTGCAGGGTCTTAAGAAGAATATCTGGTGGGGTGGTATGAATAGTCACGCCAAACTTCTCTTTCATTTCTTTCATGGCAACAGCATTCAAGCGATTTCTTTCCATCTCAGACTTGATGGTCGCTTCGAGTGCTGCAGATTGAATAATCGCTTTGAAATCTGCAGGCAAGGCCTTCCAGATATCGGCGTTAATCAAAATCTCTAACACCGTTGCTGGCTCGTGTGTCGATTGTGCATAGAAATGCTTCAGCACAGTTTGAAAGCCAATCGAAATATCGCCTGCTGGGCCTGTCCACTCGGCACACTCAATCACACCACGCTCAAGTGCAGGGATAATCTCGCCGCCAGGCAAGTTAACTGCTGCAACACCAGCACGACCGAACACCTCAGCTGTGATACCAGTGTGACGGCATTTCTTTCCCTTCAAATCAGCCCAGCTATTGATCGGTGTCTTAAACCAACCCAAGGCTTGCTGTGCAACAGAAGTTAAAGGAATTGGCACTACGTTTGATTTCAAATCTTTTTGATAAAAATCGGCCCAGAGCTGCAAGCCGCCTGCATCATGTACCCAACCCAGAAAATCCATCATATCCATACCAAATGGGCCACCGGGTGCAGGGCCAAACAACGCGGCCGCCCGATTTTTACCAACCCAATAGGCTGCAGCAGTGTGACCACCATCCACAACTTTACGACTCACTGCATCCAGAATTTCGAACGGAGGCACGACAGCACCAGGTGGCAGAATCTCGATCACTAAACGACCGCCCGACAGAGCACTCACCTGCTTCGCAAAATACAAAGAGTTCAGATAAATCAAACTTGAGGGAGGAAACCCAGATTGAATCCGTAGTTTTGTTTGAGCTTGTGACTCAGACGAAAATAGGACCGTGGATAAAAACAATGTTGCCATTGCTAAGGATAAAAATCGGTAAAGCTTCATGCATGTCTCCTGATGATCGATCTACGAGCCAACGCAAAAGTCATCAAAGGATGACCCGTGCAAATGATTGTTTTTTTGAATCACACAGCAACTAGCTACTTTTCTATTTCTTTACAACAGTTTGTACATCGTTATTTGATGATTATTGTCTCGCACTGTTGTACTAGCAACTTATTCATTTGCTAGCTACACGCATGATGCTACGGAATCGCGCTCGAATCGATAGGTGTTTACCCCAAAATACCGAAGCATAATAACCACGACCTCGCAATGTATTCCACTCCTGTTTTACTTCACTTCACTTCACTTCACTTCACTTCTGTTCGCGTGACTTCGGTTCATGTCACCTCACTTCATTTCGGTTCAACTGACTGCCAGCCACTGCAGAACCGTTACCCAACCCAGCTCTTAGCCAACAAGCGTCGCAAACTCGGCCATCAAATTAGCTTTCTGTTCAAAGCCAAAGCCAGCAGCCTCTGAAACTTTCACAATACCTTGCTCAATCGGGGTGCTGTCACCAAAGCCGCCCATGGGTTGAAAAATCCCTGGATAGACTTCGCAGCCGCCCAGCCCAAGTCCAGCTACCACGTGCAGGCCAAGCAATTGACCGCTATGGGGATAGCAGAACTTTCGATCAAAGCCTCGGCTTTCTAATTCGGTCAGCATACGGGCGTACTCAGTCACGCCGTAACACAGGCCGGGATCCATTTGAAAGATGTCAAGATCGAGGCGTGCGCCGCCAAATAGCGCGAGGTTTTTGACGTCTTGGCGCGAGAATAAATTTTCGCCAGTAGCGAGCGCGCCTTTGTATTCTTTGGCGAGCAACGCGTTCAATTCAAAATCTAGGGGGTCACCCGCCTCTTCGTACCACAGCAAATCGTAGCCTTGCATCGCTTCGCCATAAGCAATCGCTTGCTCTAGACTGAAGCGTCCATTGGCGTCCACCGCAAGTTTTTTACCGGCGCCCGCAATCG
>CAMCII010000448.1 GCA_945874505.1 Bordetella parapertussis
AGTGCCCTTCAAACACGTTTACGTGCATGGATTGATTCGCGACGCCGAAGGCCAAAAAATGAGCAAATCCAAGGGCAATACGCTTGACCCTGTGGATTTGATCGATGGCGTCGATCTTGAAACCTTGGTAGGCAAACGCACCTATGGCCTGATGAACCCCAAGCAAGCGGGCGCCATTGAAAAAACCACGCGTAAACAGTTTCCGGATGGGATCCCAGCTTTTGGCACCGATGCGCTGCGCTTTACCATGGCCGCCTATGCCAGCCTCGGGCGCAACATCAATTTTGATCTGAAACGTTGTGAAGGCTATCGCAACTTTTGCAACAAGCTCTGGAACGCCACGCGTTTTGTCTTAATGAACACCGAGGGACAAGAGCTGGCCGCAGCAACAGACACCTCGGCGCAAAGTTTTGTCGATCGCTGGATCATCAGCGAATTGCAACTGCTCGAGCAAGAGGTTGCCAAAGGGTTTGCCGACTACCGCTTTGATAATATTTCAAACGCTCTGTATCACTTTGTTTGGGACGAATATTGCGACTGGTATCTAGAGCTTGCGAAGGTTCAAATACAAACTGGTACGCCTGAGCAACAACGCGCCACGCGCCGTACCTTGATTCGGGTACTTGAGGCGGTCTTGCGCCTGCAGCACCCGATCATGCCTTTCATCACCGAAGAGCTCTGGCAAAAGGTGTCGCTCGTGGCGGGCAAGCGCATCGCCACCGACGTTACCAGCATTTCGGTTCAACCGTTTCCACAGCCAAACCTTGAAGCGGTTGACCCAGTGGCAACTGCGCGTGTCGCCTTGCTGAAAGGCCAAATCGAGGCAGTCAGGGCATTACGCGGTGAAATGAACCTCTCGCCCGCCGCGCGCGTACCGCTCATCGCAAAAGGGCCACAAGCGATGCTCACCGAGCACGCTGCTTATGTGGCTGCGCTCGCCAAATTGTCGGGCGTTGAAGTGGTCACTGAACTGCCAGACGACGGCTCGCCTGTGCAGGTCGTGGGCGATACTCACCTAATGCTCAAGGTCGAAATCGATGTCGTCGCCGAACGCGTGCGCCTAGACAAAGAGATCGCCCGCCTGTCTGGTGAAATTGCGAAAGCACAGGCAAAGCTGACGAACGAATCGTTCGTTGCGCGTGCCCCCGCTGCGGTGGTTGAACAAGAAAAGCTACGGGTTGAACAGTTCGGCGATACGCTTGAGCAAGTGCAGGCGCAACGCGCAAAGCTGGGGTAAAACGCTTTAGGCCCAGCGCGGTGGGCTCATCTCGCGAGGCTAAGAAGTCGCCTCACGATTTGACCCGGGGCGATCTCAAGCTTGCCCAATGAGTTCTGGCCAGATACAGCCTGTAGCCAAGCTTGCTACCCGGGCTCTTGAGCCGAGATCTCGACTGAAAATCGTCAAGAGTCAAGGATCGCGCTGAGATGAAAATCGTCAAGCGTCAAGGGTCATGCTGAATCGCGAACCAACGATCAATACCTAAGGCGCGACCAAGGTCAGCAAATACCGCTCGTCGGCTGCGGTCAACAAACCGCGAGCACGCGCCTGGTCGATCAGGTCGGGCCGCTTCTCGAGCGTAATGGCCAGCGATTGCTCGCGCCGCCAACGTGCGATATTTGCGTGGTTACCTGACAGCAATACCGCGGGCACGGTTTGACCGTTTAGGTTTTCGGGGCGGGTGTAGTGCGGGCTATCTAACAAGCCCGATAACGAGTCTTGAAAAGAGTCTTGTGCTGACGATTGCCCATGGTTCAGCGCACCAGGTAATAAGCGAACCGCGGCGTCAATCATTGCTAACGCAGCGGTCTCACCGCCCGACAACACAAAATCACCAAGCGACCACTGCTCGTCGACATGCTGATCAATAAACCGTTGGTCAACGCCTTCGTAGCGACCACAGATAAAGATCGCACCTGCTGACTGCGCCAGACGCTGGGCCTGCGCTTGATCAAAGGGTTTACCGATTGGAGAGAGCAACACCACAGGGGCTTGTTCTTGTGTGGTTTGCTCTTGTGTGGCTCGCTGGGTGCGAATTGCTGAGAGCGCACGCGTTAAAGGCTCGGCCATCATGACCATGCCGGGCCCACCACCGTAGGGGCGATCGTCTACCGTGCGGTGCACATCTTCAGTGTAATCACGCGGACTATGGGTATGCAAAGACCAGAGTTGATTGCCGTGGGCGCGCCCCGTCACACCAAGGTCGCGCACCACGCTAAACATTTCAGGAAACAGGGTGACGAGATCGATTCGCATCGCAGCGACTCTAAAAGTCTAAGGGCCAATCGGTATCGATTCGACGCGCAGCAATATCAACATGCTGCACGTGAGCTGCCACAAAAGGCACGAGTGTTTCTTGCGGCTTGCCTTTTACATCCAGCAACGCAAGTGGTTCTGCACCCTCTTGTGCTTGCTGGCGGTGTACTTTGAGAAGCGCGTGGGCACCGTTATCAACGACCTCGTACACCACACCAAGCAAGCCCTCAGCTCCAAACACCTGACAGCCCACCAGATCAACCCAGTAGTATTCATCTGTTTGCGCTTTAGGAAAATGCTGTCGCGACACGAGGACGGTATAACCGCGCAAGCTTTCAGCCAAGTCACGCTCGCCAATACCTTCGAGATCAGCAACAACCGTAGAGCCCTGAGGGCGCACCTGCTTGACCCTGTGAGGCACTGGCACGCTTGGCTTAGCCAAAGGCGCAACGGGCGCAACCAGCCACCACACGGGTGCGGCGCGAAGTACTGTGGCTTGAGCAGAATGCGGCTGAATCTTGACCCAACCGCGCACACCATAGGCTGAAATGATCCGACCTAGTTCGATCAGATCATCTGGCGCTGTTGCGGCGCCATTAACAGCCATCAATTAAGCCGCTGTCGCGACTTTGGCAGAGAAGTCTTTAACCAAGCGGGCAACCGCTGGAGACAACTGAGCACCAACACCAGTCCAGTGACTGACGCGGTCAAGCGCAATACGCAGACGCTCTTCGTTTGCATTGGCAACGGGGTTATAGAAACCAACGCGCTCAATAAAACGACCATCACGGCGATCACGAGAATCGGTCGCTACGAGGTTGTAAAAAGGACGCTTCTTGGAGCCGCCACGGGCCAGGCGAATCACGACCATAGGTAATACCTTGAAAATGTTCAGGAAAGTCTAGCAGTATAGCACCCTTTTCTCAAAAAACTAGTGGTGTGCTGCTGCCGGCTTTACCCAAAT
>CAMCII010000449.1 GCA_945874505.1 Bordetella parapertussis
CCATTTGAAAGATGCCTTCAATACCCGCAAAGGGGCCTGTGGTGATCAATAACCGCTCGCCCGGTTGATATATTTTTTTTGGCGTAACGTTAGCCTCATCGATTTTTTCTTTGAGAATATCGATGAATACATCAGGGGCTTTAGCCGGAATCCCACCAAAGGCCACCAAGTTTGAGACACCTAAGGTCGAGCGTATAGGACCCCAGCTTTTACCAGAGAGACTCGCGTCAAGGCGTATAAATAGATATCTTGGAAACAACGGTTCTAGCGCTAACCCAATCGATCCACGGCGAAGCTTTTGTCGCTTGATCTGGGGCAGATAACATTCATATCCTTGAGAGGAAAGGTTCTCTAGCGCGCGAGCTTCTTGCCTCACTTTCGTGTGAATGACATACCAATCCATAGCAACCTAAATAATCAAAGACTTGTGCGACGCGATACCCTTGGTACCGAGCCAATGTCAAAAGCCAAAAAAGCCAGTATTAACTGCAAACCCATTAAAGTGGGTAGGGCACTGAGCATGACGGTACCCGCTGGCGTGGCGACGTGATTGCTCGCCGAGTTAATCCACTGCGTGGCGCCAAAGACTGTGCCAAAGACAAACAGCGCGAGGCCTAAGGGTAACTCTAGCGAAGCGAGTGACATATCTCGTAGGTAATAGTTATAAAAAATACGCTTACCGAAGTTTCGAAGATGTTTGAGTAAAAATTCGCCTGCCACGTGACTAATCTTCAAGTTGCTCACCTCGTCCCCGTACTTGGCATCCATTGGAATATCGAACACAACAGCTTTTTGCAGATTGAGTCGAAACAGCATATCGGATTCAAAAAAATACCGATTGCTAATTTTATCGAGCGGGAGTTCGCGCAAAATATCTGTGTGTATAGCTGTGTAGCCGTTTGTGGGATCAAAGATATCCCAATAGCCCGACGACAGCTTATTTAAAAATGATAAGGCTGCGTTGCCAAATAGTCGTAGCAGTGGCATCTTGCGGATTTGAGCAAGATTAAAAAAGCGGTTGCCCTTAGTGTAATCAGCACGACCGTCAATAATTGGTTGGATGACTCGAGGCACAAGAGACGGATCCATTTGTTCATCGCCGTCGATCTTGATGACGATATCAACGCCATTAGCCAGTGCGCAGCGATACCCAGCCATCACTGCCCCACCGACGCCAAGGTTGTGTTCGTTAAAGTGCACGGTAACGCGTGCATCTTTGCAGCACTCTTGAACAAATTTTCCGGTTTCTTCTGGACATTTGTCATCGATGACGTAGATGTGATCGACTTCAGCGCCGATTTGACCAATCACGCTTAGGATGTGTTTTTTGACGCGAAACGCGGGAATGACAACGGCGATACGCAAATCGTGTGGTTGGGTCATGAGGCGATGTGGGCCGCGGGCTTAGAATTGTTTAACAAAATTAGCTTACACTGAAAAGCAAGAATCTTACTCAAATATCTATAATTCTACTGTTCGCTCGTTTACTTTGACGGCATCGCACCAGTGCTAAAGACCCCAATCGCTTACATCATCTTTAACCGCCCTCGTCATACGCGAAAGACGTTTGAGGTCATACGTGCCCAGCGGCCGAGTCAGCTGCTCATTATCGCGGATGGGCCGCGAGCTGGCCACCCGACTGATGCAGAACGCTGTGAAGAAACCCGCTCTATTGTTGCAAATATTGATTGGCCTTGCGAAGTGCAACGTAATTACGCCGATCAAAACATGGGTTGTAAAAATCGCGTCAGTTCAGGCATAGATTGGGTGTTTGAGAAAGTTGAGCGGGCGATCATTCTTGAAGATGATTGTTTGCCTAACGATGATTTTTTTAGTTTTTGCGACGAACTTTTAGAACGTTATGCAACGGACGAGCGGGTCTGGGTGGTCACCGGCAATAACTTTCAACGCGGCAAAAAACGTGGGGATGCGGCGTATTATTTTTCAAAATATAACCATTGCTGGGGTTGGGCAACATGGCGTCGGGCTTGGCAACACTATCGGGTGGATATGCCCTATTGGCCAGCGTGGAAAGACACGCTGGATTGGCGGACGAAGACCTTAGATGACATTGAACGAAAAGTATGGGGTGAGTTCCTTGACCAAGTTAAAAGCAACGAGCTTGATACCTGGGACTATCAGTGGACAGCCTGCGCCTGGTACTACGGCGGCTTGACCGCAACGCCAAACGTAAATTTGGTGACAAACATAGGCTTTGGCCCTGAGGCTACGCACACCGTGAGTGCGGGTGATCAAAAGGGTATTGCCTCGCATGCCCTTGGGGCCCTCACGCACCCCCAGCGCATTCAGCCAGATCGAGCGGCTGATGCATTTGTATTTAATCACAATTTTGGAGGGTTGACTCATCCCGATCGCTGGCGTAGTCGTATCCGCTGGCGTCGTGATCAACTGTTACGGTCACCACAATGGCTTATTAAGAAAATTAAAAATGTATTTGCCTAACCCACGAATAAAAAGCCCAAAGATTGGGCAAAGCGGAGCTTCAGATTGAAGATTCTTCAAGTTTCGACCGAAGATAACAGTGGCGGTGCCTCGCGTTCAGCGTACCGACTGCAGCAAGCCTTGTTACAAGAAAATATTGACAGTTCAATGCGCGTTTTAACGCACCAGACCGCCCATAGTCGCGTCACCGCAGGGCGCGCAGCGCGCACGTTGAATCAAAAAATCAAAGATAAGCTCGCCCAACAATGGCGCGATTTTTCAACGCGTAATTGGCATACAGAGAATCCAATCGTGCACTCTTTTGGGCAAGCTAGTGCTGGCGTTGTTGCAGAATTGAATCAATCGTCAGCAGACGTGTTGAATTTGCACTGGATACCTAAGCTTCTGTCGATTGAGGATATTGGGCAACTGCGAAAACCTATTGTGTGGACTTTGCACGATATGTGGCCGTTTTGCGGGGGAGAACACTCTACCCCCGATGACCTGAGCGCACGTTTTAGGCATGGCTATTTGCCTAATAACCGCCCCGCTACTGAGCGAGGTCCAGATTTGAATCGTCAAACTTGGGAGGCAAAGCGTGTTGCATGGCAGTCGCAACGCTTTGCCTTTGTGTGCCCAAGCAACTGGATGGCGAATTGTGTGCGCCAAAGCGCTCTGTTCTGCGATGCGCCCGTGACGATCCATGTTGTACCTAACCCCTTAGATACAGATCAGCTATGGCGCCCGATTGATAAGAACT
>CAMCII010000450.1 GCA_945874505.1 Bordetella parapertussis
TATCACGCCCATGGTATCCGTCGCATTGGTTTTGGCGATACAACAGGGATGGCAACACCACCGGTAGTCACCCGCACGGTTGAAGCGGTGCGTAATAAGTTTCCGGATGTGCAAATCGCCTTGCATTTTCATAACACCCGCGGCGTGGGCTTAGCTAACGTGATGAACGGTTTGCAACTCGGCGTGCTTGAGTACGAATCATCCATCGCGGGCTTAGGCGGCTGCCCCTTTGCGCCAGGCGCCACAGGTAATATTTGCACCGAAGACTTGGTATACCTGTTGCAAGAGTGCGGCTACGACACCGGCATCGATCTCGACAAACTGATTTTGGTCGCGAAAGAAGTCGAAAAGATCGTCGGCCGCCAGTTGCCAGGTCAGATGATGAAGGCTGGGCCAAGACTTAAGCTGATGTCGATGGCATCGGTGCGCACTGCGGTGGGTTGATGGTGGTGATGCGACTAAGCTCGCACACCCAGTTTAATTAAGAGAAACGCCCTACGACGTAGGGCGTTTCTTCTAATGAGCCTCACCACCGAACCCGACATGACCGCTCAATGACTTTTCTTGAGCTGCCGCGAAACGCCGTTCAACCTCGTCAAAGCCTCGCTTCGGTTCAGTTTCTTCTCAAGGCTCTTAATAGCGCCTCACTTGGCTTACCATCGGTCAACATATTGAAAGAGCTTTGAGCAGCACTAATGGCACTAATCGTCTGAGGGCCGATCAAGCCATCGACGACCCCCGCATTGAAACCCCTTCTATTGAGCTCTTGTTGCAGCGCCACGACCAGCGCATCTGCCACAGGTGCCGATGGGTTGTATTGAGGTGGTGGTGTTTGAGCTGGGGCTTGACTCGGGGCTGCGCGGGGCGCTGGCGCACTGCCAGTCGTGCGATTTGCACTTGAACTCGCAGGTGTAGTGTCGCTACCCATCAGATATCCCCCAATCCCGCAAACGACAATGATGAACAACCACCAAGAGCCGCCGCTGCTCTTTTTTGTGATTTTCTTGTCGCCAGTCGCTGACTTTTTCTTGGTGGGCTGTGTGTTTTGCGTATCCACAGTCGTGTGGGGCCAGTCTCCGGCTGGCGCATTTGCCGTTAAGTCTGTGGTTGTTGGTAATGGACTCTGTGAGGATGTTTTGGCCCACTCTTGAACAACTGAGTGGAAGGGATCCTTTCCGCTCTGTTGCGCCGGCGGTGCAGTTTTTTTGCTTGTCTTGGTTGGCGTCTTCGTGCTGGTTTTGCTTGCGGCCTTTTTGCCCAGAGTCGCACTAGGATTTTTTGAATCCAGCCCTGAGCGAAACGCACGGTCAAGCTTTTGAAGTTGCTCAGTCACTTCGGCACTAATCGGTATTGACCGATCTCGCTTAAGCGGTAAATAAGACATCCGTAACGTTTCATACGATTGATGGATCTCGCGCACCGAGGCATCTGGGCTGATCCTTAAGATATCCCACCACTCTTCCGTTAAATCATCGTCACTATTTTTATACGCCATTGCGATCGAGCTTTTATATTTTGTCGATTAAAAAATTAATTTTGAACGAGCTGTACAACGGCCAGGCGATCACCCGACTCTTTGCCAAACAATAATTGAGTCCCTTCTTGCAACATGACCTTTGAACCAACCGGTATCGCACTTTTATCCGCAGCGTTGATTAAACCTGTCAACCTCTCGTTGACCAGCCACCAAGCGTTTTGATGAAAAACAAAATACCCAGCACGTTTATTCTGATCATCTGTGAGTGTTTCATTTGGCGCTACCAAAGCGTTGGTATGCCATTGAAACAATGATTGCCCTGTCCAGACAATGAGTCGATGGTTATCGGGTAAAAATTTGCCTTCTTTCTTTGAAGAATACAAATTCAAAATGGGTAACTTACCTTTAAAGCTTGTTGAACAAAAGGGGCAGGTTGGAACTTTTGTATTGTTAAACACAAACCATTTTTGCGCGCAGCTGCTATTCGTACAGGGCTGCATTAAATCGAAGGTCTTGATGAGGGCAGTTTCCCAATCCCCAGCCGACGGGCGTTTGCTCGGATCGTGCAAGCCAGCAATGAAAGCTTTGTCGAATAGTTCAGAAAGATAAGGCCCAGTAATGGTGTACGGCAGCTTATCGGTATCCGCCCACGGCAAGTCTGAGGGCCTTTTGTGCTTTGGATTAATACGATTGCTTTTGTCTGTTGGATGTTCAACAAACAATGCTTTAGCGCCCATTGTCAGCGATTCATCACGAACGTCATCATCTAAGTCGTGTACCTTTCTGCCACGTAAAGGGTGACGGTACAGTAAGTACATGTAGATTAAGACTGATAGTGCGTGCAAGTCTGTTTCGCGGCGTGGCAGGCTACGTTTTGGATCGCTTTTATTAAGATGGGCAGTATCAACGACCTCTGGCGCAATAAAGTCTGGCGTGCCGACAACGTCGGGCGGATACTTGCCTGGTACAACCAAACCATCGATGTCAATCAGGCACGCGGCCCCGCTTTCAGGGTCGACGAGCACGTTTTTATAAGATAAGTCAGAGTGAGCAAGACCCATCATGTGCATTTTCTTGACGGCTCTCGAAATCGAAATACACATTTTGATATGTGTCATCCAATTGCCGAGTTCTCGTGGGTCAAGATTTTTGTTTCGATGAAACGATGAGGCAAACCATTTACCTTCTTTTTCTTTGCCCTTTATTTTTAGCGAGTCGCTATTTTGCGAGCCGTATTTCATGAAGAAATTTGCGGGGTACGTCGACGCGACTAATCCGAGCTTACCCTTTTGGTCGATGACAGCACTCGGCCAACAAAACAGTTTGTTCCAGTATTCGCCATTATTACGCAGCAACGTTTCGCGATACCGACCCGCGATGCTTTCAAGACGCTCTTTGGCTTGGGCGTCTTGCTGCTCTTTGAAAAAAGCGACCACATAGGATTTGTCGGGTGAAAAATAAACATCTTTCATCATCCCAGAGCCAATCACCTCGTCGACATACTCGAACGAGGTGCCGTCGATTGAGGTGCATTTTATGATTTTGGGCTTAGACATAGATTAATACCAAGGCAAATAACGTTGTAAGGCAAGCGTTACCACAAGACCGCAATCGTGCGATCATCGTGGTGTTTAGGCGAGTAAAACTCTAGCCAGTTCAGTAAAGCTTGCTCGGGCGACTGAGTAAATAAAAGAGGCGAAATCTCAGACCATAAGGCATCC
>CAMCII010000451.1 GCA_945874505.1 Bordetella parapertussis
GATGTCGCCGTTGCCCCCCGTCGTTGCGTTGGTAGCGATGCTCACATTGCTGCTGCCCAAACTAGTGGAGAGTGTGCTTGCGCCTATGCCTGAAGTCGTTAGGGCGGCACTGCCCGCCGCGATGGTGAAATCTACCGGGTCAATCAGCCAGGTGCCGGTGTTACCGGCACGCGCAGCGGTGGTGATGTTGGCAGCGGTGGCGATGTTGACGTGGGCGGCGCTGGTTTCAATGAAGCCACCATTACCGCCATTCGGAGCACTTGCATCGAGCGTGCCGCCGACATTCACCGTGCCCGCCGTCATGCCGCTCAGCAGGATGATGGTGCCGTTGTGCTCTTGCACCGTGCGCGCTTCGATGATGCCGGTGTTGTTCACCACACTGGCGAGCAGCGCATCTTTGGCACCCGCGCTCATCAGCACCAACCCACCGTCAGCGCGAATCAGCCCGACGTTGTCGGCAAGCGTGTTGAGCACGCTCTGGTCTACCTGCATCTTCAACAGGCTGTTGTTCTGAAAGGTGAGGGTGGTGCTACTGCCCGCCCCCAACGCTACCGTGCCCCGCGGCGCGGTGATGGCGCCCTGGTTGCTAACGGCGTTGCCGAGCAGTGCGACGTAACCACCCGAGCCGCCAGAGCCTGTGGCGTTTATCGTGCCCTGGTTGACGATACTGCCGGTGCCAGTGCCGCTGAACGTTCTGCTGCTGCCATTCAGGCTGGCGTCATTGAAGCCTAGCGTGGAGGCCACCAGCGCGCCGACGTTAACCTGCGCACCCTGTCCGAACAGGATGCCGTTGGGGTTGATCAGGTACACCTGCCCATTGGCGTTCAGGCGTCCGAGGATTTGCGTGCCGTTGGTGTCGTAGATACGGTTAACTGCGACGGCGCTTGCCGAGGGCTGCACGAAGTTGACCGTCTCTTGCGGTGCAATATTGAAGCTTTGCCAATTGATCGATAAGTTGGGGCTGGCTTGCTGGATGGTGGTGTTGGTGCCGGACTGGGTGACGCTGCCCGCGCCGGCGATCACCTGCCCGCCTAGCGGTTCAGCATGCACTAAGGGCGTCAGTAACAAGCTCCCAGTCAGCGCGACGGCCACTGGCACAAGTACGCCCAACTTAGGGCGCCAGACCAAACGGTAGATGCGGTGCATTGATGCGTGGCTTTTCAATGTGCTTCCTGGGCAGTGTCCGTTTATATTGAATGGCTCACCTGCGGCGCTTCCCCGCCTCTAGCTCGTGGCCATGATCCGACCCTTGAAACTGGTCCATCAACGGCGGGGAGGAAAATTTTATGCAGTAAAATGATTAATCTAAATTCATTGCTTCCTTAACTTTTCTAATTTTTACCGACACCTCTTTGATTTCACCATTTGAAAAATTAAAATAATAGTACCATTTATTTTGTTAAATTCATTTTATTTAAAAAGGAAGTATTCATGACTAAAAAGACAATCGTTTCTGCACTAATTTTGTCTGGTGCACTCTTTTCAGCGTCGGCATTTGCGCAAAGGATGTACGTTGCTGGTTCCGCTGGTTTGGGAATAGCCGCCAGCAGCGTCAGAACTGACTTGGACACTGCATTGACAGCTGGCGGCATCAAAAGTATCAAATCTTCAATGTCCGATGGAACTGCTATGAATGCCGCTCTGGGTTATGAGTACAACCCCAATTTCGCTGCAGAAGTGGGTTACTTTGACAGCGGAACCCTTGATTACACGGCGACTGGAACCGGGGTCGCAATCATCAAATCAGAAACAAAAGTAACAGGCTTTCAACTTGCCGCGGTGGGAACAACCCCACTAAATGACAAATTCTCAGTATTTGGAAAATTGGGCTACTCCTTCCTCACCACTAAAAGCAACATCACAATTGGCACCGTTAAAAGTGCTGCCTCTGCGAAAAACAACGGTGTTGGCTTCGGTTTAGGTGCAACCTACAAATTGGTCGACAACATCAGCGTGAAGGCCAGTTACGAAATGATTGCCAGTGACGTTAGCGCATTCTTGGTGGGTGTTCAGATCAAGTTCTGATCTTCCTTCAGCAGTGTGAGAGGGCCATCGCCGTGATGGCCCTTTTTTGTTTTTTGGAGAACTTGTCATGCTTAAGACCAAAATTAGCACAAGATTTTTCAGCTGCGTATTAATTGTTGTATCCAGCTTATTTGTTTCTTCCCCTGCATTTGCGTGGTTTTTTATTATTCCCGGCTCTCTGACAAATGCGATTGCTGATGCCATAACGGGTGAGGAAGGTTTTCACTGCGTGAGTCGGTCCGCTAAAGTCGGAGATGTCATTAAAACGAGCACTGGGCCTGGAATTGTGAAGTCACTCTCAGGCGAGTCCAGCCGATGCTCTACTAATTTGAATCGACCGATTCGTGCCTTACTCGTTCCAGGCGAAGGAGTGGTCGGCGCAGATGGAAAAGCGGCGGGTCCCAAACCGCCAGCTGCAGCCCAACAACCGACGTCCAACGCAAGATTGGAGTTGTCCGACGACTGGCAGCAAAAACCCTTGGTAGCAGGTCAAGATCCAAAAGTAATTGTTCTTTTTGCGGTCAACAAAACCACAAATACCGCTTTAACCTTGGGAACTATTAAGCGATCGGAGTTGGGTGATATTTCTGTGTTTGCCAAAACACGGCAAGCCAGCCTTGCCGCGGGTCTCACGGATACCAAATTAAGTCCCGTCGAGCCGATCAAGGTGGGGCAACTCCCTGCTTGGCGCTACACCGTGAGTGGCAACATAAAGCGGGGCAATCAGTCTGCCTGGACGTATATGGTCACCATTTACGAGGGGCGTGACGAAGTAGTGATCGTGAATACATGGACGTTGGCTGCTAATTTTGCGCTCCAACAGAGCGAAATGCACCGAATTGAAGATGGCATTTCAGGCATCGAGCCGCCTATTTAGAGGGCACGGGCTTTCAATTAACGCTGTTATCAGCCTTAATGTGACACTCCGTCCCGCCTCAACACCTTCAAGAAGGTCAGCCACAAGATGCGAAAGTCAAACCACAGGGACTGGCGCTGCAGATAGGCCACATCAAGCTTGACCTTCTCAGAAATCGGCAATTCATCACGGCCATTAACTTGCGCCCAACCGGTTAGGCCAGGCACCAAGGTGTGCACACCTTGCGCTGTGCGCAGAGCAATCAAGTCTCGCTGGTTGAACAGCGCTGGACGCGGACCC
>CAMCII010000452.1 GCA_945874505.1 Bordetella parapertussis
GATGCTGTTAAGCGATGATCGTTGGACAGCGACCTTATCCTCGCACCTGCAAAGCGCGTTGGGGTTAGAGTTGACTGCCGCTCTGGGGATGCCGCCTGTGCAAAATATCAATCAGAATGTGACGCAGGGCGACGCGACGCAAATCCAAGCTGACGTGCAACGCTTTGAACTGGTGCCTGGGCAGTACGTCGCTCTTGATGCGCTGTGGCGTTTACGCTTTAGGCAGAGTGGCTTGGTATTGACCTGTTTTTCACGATTCAAGCAAAACGTCGACATCGGCGTGACGGCGCTGGTGTTGGGTCAGCAAAAAAACACCCAACTGTTGTCTGCGCAAATCGCACAAGCGCTGGTATCGCGCAGCGCGCCTGCTGACGCTCAATGCACTCAGGCTAAGAGCCCCGGTTAAAAAACAGCCTTGGTCAAGCAGCCTGAGTCAGCTGACCTTGGCTGCGAAGGCTTTAGTTTGACTAGCGCTTGCCGGTACTACCAAAGCCGCCGGCACCGCGTGTGCTTTGTTCAAACTCTTCGACCACGGTGAACTGTACCTGCGCGATCGGTAAGACAACAAGTTGGGCTAGGCGCTCGAGCGGCTCGAGGGTATAGGCGGTTTGGCCGCGGTTCCAGGCCGACACCATAAGGGGGCCTTGATAATCAGAGTCAATCAAGCCGACCAGATTGCCTAAGACGATGCCATGCTTATGGCCAAGCCCAGAGCGCGGCAAAATCACTGCTGCATAGGCTGGGTCGGCAACGTGCAACGACAGCCCTGTGGGGATCAGATGGGTTGCGCCAGGTTCAAGCACCAAAGGCGCCTCAAGACATGCTCTTAAATCTAAACCAGCCGAGCCAGGGGTGGCATAGGCAGGAATATGTTCGCGCATCCTTGGATCTAAAATTTTTAGTTCGACAGCTTTCAAGGCAGGTTCCTTAAGGTTGGGCAGTGTCTCTAGGTTCAAGTCATTCTTTACGAATATGCGACCTTGCATTTGACCTTGAGCTAGCGTCGTTTTTTTTGGTGCGCGCTGCGGGTGATCCAAATTAGCACCCCAATACCGATTAACACCGCGCTACCGAGGCCCGAGTAAATCAACGACTCCCGCGAGTGCCTGGCGGCGTCGAGGCTAATTGCGGTCAGATACCCTGGGGCGAGTAAGGCTGGAATCCATAAGATACCTGACAAAATATTGGCCAGTTGAAACTTCTTTTCAGGCATGCCCATGACGCCTGCAACGGTCGGTATTAAACAGCGTAACGGGCCTAAAAAGCGCCCCACCAAGACCGCTAAAAACCCGTACCGAAAACATAACAAGCGGGCGCGCGCCACCGTGCTGCGATGTTTTTTTAGTATCTGCAGCCGTAAGACGCGTGGGCCAAACCATCTTCCAAGCCAGAAGGACAGCGCGTCTCCGAGCACAGCGCCGGCGACACCCCATAGAAAAATGGGTAGAGCAGGCAGTGTGCCGCTGCCTACTAAGCCGCCACTCATCATGAGCAAAACCGTGGCAGGCAAAAAGATTCCGATGACAAAGAGCGACTCGCCAAACGTCATTAAAAAAATGATCAGTCCAGCCCATGCCTGATGGGTTTGAATAAACTGCCCCGCCTGTGTGATGAGTTCTTGCATGAGGGGTGGCGTTTACGAATTGCCAGGAAGGCGTGTTGCAATCGCTGCAATCAGCTGACGTGCAACATCTTGCTTGGCGCTAGTCGGGAGCGGGTGCTCGCCGTGTTCATCAAAAATGCTGACGGTGGTGTGGTCGGAGTTCATGACGTGTTGAGCCAGATTGCCCACTAGCATTGGGATTCCTTTGCGCTTGCGTTTGTCGTGTGCATACTCAGACAGGCGTTCGGTTTCGGCAGCAAAGCCTACGCACCAAGGGGCGTTCGGTAAGGCTGCGACCGTGGCAAGAATGTCAGGGTTTAAGGCAAACTCTAGGTGAGGTGCATTGGCAGTTTTTGAGCTTGAGTCTTTTTTAAGCTTGTCGCTGGCCACGTTGGCGACTCGCCAGTCAGCCACGGCAGCAACCGAGATGAACACATCTTGGTGTTTGATATGCGCGAGCACCGCATCATGCATTTGCTGTGCGGTCTGTACTTGAATGCAGGGGATACCGTAAGGTTCTGGCAGTGCGGTTGGGCCCGAAATCAAGGTGACTTGTGCGCCAGCCTCAAAGGCTGCGCGCGCAAGCGCATAGCCAGTTTTACCTGAAGAGCGATTGCTGATCACACGCACGGGATCAATCGGTTCGACCGTGGGGCCTGCGGTGATCAGTACGCGTTTGTTTTGTAATAGCTTAGGCTGAAAAAAAGCCACCATCTCAGCCAAGAGTTGCAAGGCCTCTAGCATGCGGCCGTCGCCAGTTTCACCACAAGCTTGCTGCCCCGAGCCGGGGCCCAAGACTTTGACGCCGTCTTGTGCGAGTTGTGCCACGTTACGTTGAGTGGGGGCAGCAGACCACATTTCGCGATTCATGGCAGGTGCCACCAGCAGTGGGCAGGCTCTGGCCAGACACAGCGTTGACAGTAAGTCGTCGGCGCGGCCTTGCACCAGCTTTGCCATGAAGTCGGCCGAAGCGGGTGCGATCAGAATCGCATCGGCGCCGCGGCTCAGGTCGATATGGGCCATGTTGTTTGGGATGCGCGGATCCCAAGCATCGGTAAACACTGGTCGCCCACTCAACGCTTGCATGGTGACGGCTGTGATGAAATGTGTGGCGGCATCGGTCATGATGACGTCGACCGTTGCACCTTGTTCGACGAGACGTCGCACGAGTTCGGCCGACTTGTAGCAGGCGATGCCACCACTTAAACCCAACACGATGCGTTTATTAAGCAGCTCTTGCACGGCGACCTCGCAGACGAAGAATTTCATCCAGAATCAGCAGGATAGCACCGAGCGTGATGCAGCTGTCGGCGACATTAAAAGCAGGGTAGTACCAGTTTTGCCAATAGAACAATAAAAAATCAATGACATGGCCGTAGGCAATGCGGTCGATGACATTTCCTAAGGCCCCGCTCAAAATCAAAGCTAGGGCCAGCAACAGGCGCCGCTGCGTGCGATTGGTGTGCATCATCCACAGCATAAACACTCCTGCGCCCAAGCCCAATACCGTAAAAAACCAGCGCTGCCACCCCCCTTGGTCGGCCAAAAAGCTAAACGCCGCGCC
>CAMCII010000453.1 GCA_945874505.1 Bordetella parapertussis
TGATTCGCTTGTGTTCTTGATGATTCATTTTCGTTGACGATTGTTAAAGAGCCGCCACGACCTTTGCAGACAAGATAGTATTCACTGCTTCGGCTGCGGCTGCAAATCCCATTGCTGCTGTGACAGTAACCGTTGAACCATACCCAGCGCAAGACAGTCCTTGCAAAGCCTGCCCCTCTGCCTGTTGCTGCCACGCTTCGGGTAACCGGGTGGGCTGGTCAACCCACAGCACTCGCACCCCCATTTTAGGCACGCGCTTAAGCGCTTTGCCAGCGGCGTTGGACGCACGCGCAAAACGGTGGTCACGCCGTAAAGTGTTGCGCACGCGGGCCAATAAGGCGTCGTGCGTGGCCTGGGCAAGGTCTCCTACCTGCAGAGCCAGTGAATTGGTTTTTCCGCCAGCGCCACCGCACACGATTAAGGCTTGCTGCCGCGCCCGCGCCTGCAACACCATCGCGATCTTGGCTGCAACTTGATCGGTGCAATCAAGCACAACACTCAGCTCAGCGGGCAGAAGCTGCTGCACGTTGTCAGGCGTCAAAAAATCATCCACTAGCGTCAAGCGACAATCAGGATGAATGCTATGAATTCTTTGGGCCATCGCCGCAACTTTTGACTGACCCAGGGTCTCAGTCAGTGCATGCACTTGTCGGTTGATATTGGATTCAGCGACATGATCAAGATCGATCAGGGTCAGCGCGCCCACACCGCTGCGCGCAAGCGCTTCAGCAGCCCAGGACCCCACACCCCCAATCCCCACCACAGCAACATGCGCGTGCTGCAGTGCAACGCCAGACTGCGCGCCGTAAAGTCGCTCAAGCCCACCGAAGCGGCGCTCTGCGTCAGAAGTGTGGCTCAATTGCTCTGTTACGAGGTCTTTTTGCATGATCTACCCAAAAAACCGCACGGCGCGCTCGACAAGAGCGCGCGAGAGGAACACAATTTACCCTTAATACTGTGAGCATGCCGCCCCCCCAACCTTCGCCTCAACCTCTACCGTCTGCTTTGGCCAGCGCGGGGGTTCTGTGTCTGTTGGTCATGCTCGTGCACATTGCGCTTTCGGGCGGCAGAGTTGCCGTGACCCTGACCGCACTCGAACTCGGGCGCTCGACTCTTGAGATCGGTGTACTGATCGCGGTATTTGCACTGCTTCCCATGCTTTGTTCGGTCCAGGCTGGCCGCATAATTGATGCCATCGGGCCTTACAAGCCCATGCGGACGAGCGCGATCATGGTCATCGCAGGAACCTTATTGCCCTTCGCCTGGCAAAGTCTACCGTCTCTGATGACTGCAGCGGTGTTGAGTGGTTCGGGTCACATGATCTTTCAAATCGCAGTGCAACGCCAGATGGGCCAAAGCACTGGCGAAGAGCGCCTGCGCAATTTTTCGTGGCTGTCCTTGGCAATGGCGACCTCGGGGCTCATCGGCCCGCTTGTTGCCGGCATCTCGATTGACCATCTGGGGCACCGCAGCGTCTTTGTATTGCTGGCCCTCTCGCCGATCCTGTGTTTTGCAGGCGTCATGCGCATGAAGCGCTATTTAGTCACCTCCCATACCAAAGCACCCCCAAGCGAAGTCAAGCGCAGCGTCACCGACCTGTTTGCTAGCAAAGAACTACGCAGAGTGTTTATTGCGAACATGCTGCTTTCAAGTGCCTGGGATACGCACGGCTTTGTGGTTCCAATTTTTGGTGTCAGTGCGGGTTTGTCGGCCACCACCATTGGGCTTATTTTGGCGGCTTTTGCCTCTGCCACAATCGTCATCCGCATCGTGTTGCCCTGGATACAACGCCATGTTCGCCCGTGGCAACTGATTCACGCCGCCTTGGTCGCCTCGGGCATCAACTTTTTGCTCTACCCGTTTTTATCCCAAGTTTGGATTTTGATGTCGATGTCTTTTGTGCTTGGACTGGCGCTAGGCTCGACGCAACCTGGGATTTTGGCGCTGTTGCAGCACCATGCTCCGGCGGGTCGTGCAGGCGAAGCCTTTGGTTTGCGCATGGCTTTGATTAACGGCTGTCAAGTGACGCTGCCACTGGCCTTTGGCGCCTTGGGTGCAGTCATGGGTGGAGTCATGCCGTTGTTTTGGATCACTGCCGCGGCGCTTGGCGCGGGTCGCTGGTTCACCCGCGATGCCGAACTCGCAAACCGATCCACTACCGATTCGCACCCACCCACCACACCACCGCCCAAGTAACGCCTATGCCCCCCAACTACCCGGCCCCTCCACCCGCAAATACCTTCCTGCGCTGGACTGAACAAGAGCGACTGGCCTCACTTGAAACTGCTCTTAAAGACTGGCGGGAAGGGCAGGACCTCTGGATTTTTGGCTACGGTTCGCTTATTTGGCGACCCGAGTTTGAATTTATCGAGCAACGCGCGGCGACGCTCGACGGCTATCACCGCTCGTTATGCCTGTGGTCACGCATCAATCGGGGCACCCCTGACATTCCCGGCCTCGTCTTTGGGTTAGAACAGAGCGGCACCTGCCAAGGCATGGTGTTCAAAATTCCTAGCCAAAACGTCCAACAGACCTTTGACGCCGTCTGGAAACGCGAAATGGGAACAGGCGCTTATTTACCAAGCTGGCTCACCTGTACGACCTCGCAGGGCGCTGTGACGGCGATGGCTTTTGTGATCGATCGACGTGGCCCTGCCTACGTCACACAACCCCCTGAGGATGACTTAGTTGAAATTATCTGCCGAGCGCATGGCACCTATGGGTCGTGCTTTGATTATGTGACTCAAACTGCCGTGTCCCTCAAAGCGGCAGGGATTTGCGATGAGCATCTTGCCACCTTGACCGAGCGTCTGCTGCACTGGCGGCAAGACCACAGTCAAAGCCAGGCGCCCGAGCAACGACAACAACCAGCGCCATAGCCGGACCAACGGCCCCATCGCCTCAGTCGCGTCAACCGCAACAGCGGTATCAGAAACAGCCAGTAATCGCCAGCAATCCCCTTGGCAAGATAAACGTTACCCACGGTACACTGGTGAGCTGGCAACCGTCGGGCGCCTAAACCGGTTTTGATTTACCCCACCTGGATTCATCATGTCGATCGCAGATCTACGGCAAAGCTACGAAAAAGGAATCCTTCTCGAGAAGGATTCCAAGGCGTCACCCTTTGAACAGTTTGGTCTTTGGTTTGATCAAGCGCTCGAGCAAA
>CAMCII010000454.1 GCA_945874505.1 Bordetella parapertussis
TTGTAGCCGCTGTAAGCGGCGTTACCTGTGATCGGTAGGTTATTAGTGGTGGTGTCGAACTTGAAGGTATTCATTTTGACGTAGTTGGCTTCAACAAATCCATACCAATGTTGTGTCCACAATTGCTTAACGCCTAGGCCGGCGGTTGCCCCAGTGCCGTTCGCGCTGACCTTGCTTTGACTAGCCTGTTGGTCAACCGTGACAAGCGCGCTGACCCACGCTAATTTGAGATAGGCTTGAGTGCTTGGTGTGAACGCGTAGCCAGGTAGTAGGGACAACACATATTGCTGATTGGCTGGATTGATTTCTAGCTGCGCGCCAATGGTCGCTTTGTCAGTGATGGCCGCGGTGTAACTGAAACCGGCAAAGTAGGGCGTTGAATTGCCGGTGTAGCTTTGGTTTGGCAACTTAAAATTAGCGTTGCCGACTTTAATGTTGGTGGCATTAATTGTATAGGGCTGATAGCCTAGTGCAGCTTGAATGGCGAAGCCTTCAAAATTTATTGCTGTGAGCGAAAGCCGCTCGCTATTTTGTGCTTGAACAGCAGCTGCCAAGCTGAAAATGATCAGGCCGCCACATAAAGTTTTTGTTATTAAGCTGCGCATTGACTATGAACTCCTTGTGTACCTAAATAGACTTTCCTAATCTTAGGTTTGTTCAGTGGTTACATAGCGTTCCTACGTATTGTACCCAAAGAAAAACTCAGTGCCTGAGCGAGCTGCGTCTCGTCAGGGCTTAGAGGGTGAGTCATCCAGCCCTTCAATCTAGTACATTTTTATTTTTCAACCTATTACATCTTGATGGCGCAGTCTGCCAATGTGGCCTAGTCCGCGGGGCGCGACACGTAGGTGCCCGAGTTCATGCCGGCAGCGCCGGGTTTGTTCGCAAGGAACTTATTCGCAAGAGCGGTTTGTGTATTCACGATTGTTTCGATATTGGCTGTCAATTTTGTTCAGTATAGCGGCAGTTACCTTCCCCGACAGTATGTGCACAAACGAGCAGAGCTATGCACAAAATGAGGGCATGAGTGAGATCCAAAATGGTGCAAAAGCTCTTGGCTAAAACTGACCCAAGTGTAGTTTGTTAAATTAGTGTGCAGGTGTTTGCAAGTCGCATCCATTCGGTTACTTTACTCTGTCCCGTTATGTATATAGACCCTAAAGGCTTGGTCGGTTATGAGTCAATCGAATACTAAAAATAAGCTGTTTGCGCCGATCACCGGTACAGTCATGCCGCGTTTTGCGGGCATCGCCACGTTTATGCGTTTACCCTTTTTAGAGTTTGATCACCCAAGTATCGACGAGGTTGATATCGGCCTGTTCGGCATACCGTGGGATGGTGGCACCACCAATCGCGCAGGGGCTCGGCACGGGCCACGTCAAATCCGTGATTTGTCGACGCTCGCACGTAACGTGAATCGTGCGTCGGGGATTAACCCGTTCGAGTTATGCAATTGTGCAGATCTTGGCGATACCCCAGTCAATCCTGTTGACCTCGAAGACACACTCGCGCGCGTGCAGCGTTTTGTTGAGCAATTACACGAAAAAAATATGATTCCTCTGGCTGCGGGTGGGGACCATTTAGTGACGTTGCCCGTGATGCGTGCCATCGCAAAAGATCGCCCCGTTGGTATGGTGCACTTCGATGCACACACCGACACGTGGGATCGCTATTTTGGGGGCAGCAAATACACACATGGCACGCCGTTTCGCAGAGCGATCGAAGAGGGGCTGCTTGATCCAACGCGCACAATCCAGATTGGCATTCGCGGTGCCTTGTATAACGATAGTGAAAATAACTGGGGCATCGAGCAAGGCATCCGAGTCGTTGATATCGACGAATATCATGCGCTTGGCACCCAAGGGGTGATCGACCTGGCGCGCCAGGTCGTGGGCACGGGCCCAACTTACGTGAGCTTCGATGTGGACTTTCTAGATCCCGTGTATGCGCCGGGCACGGGCACGCCAGAGATTGGTGGTGCGACGACGTATCAGGCACAACAATTGCTTCGTGGCTTGCAAGGGTTGAATCTAATTGGGGGTGATGTGGTAGAAGTATCCCCCCCGTTCGACCCCTCTGGCAATACGGCTTTGGTTGGAATGACCATGATGTTTGAACTGTTGTGCGTACTGGCGCATGCCCGGGCGCAGCGGTAGGCGTCATGTTTTGGTCATATTCAGTGGTTAATGTCGGTTCAGTTTAATTTTTATATCAATTAAAGGGCTTCGCACCATGACTGCACAGTATCTATTAAAGACGGGTCGATCTTTCAAATTAAGAATATCTCTGGCAATTGCCTGCTTAGTGACGAGCGCAGTAGCAGGTGCTGGTGAGTTAACGATTTATAGTTCGGTCGAGGGCGACAATTTAAAGAACTTTGCCGCGCGGTTTAGTAAAGCCCACCCCGACATTAAGATCAATTGGGTACGCGACTCGACGGGCGTGATTCAGGCGCGCGCGATTGCTGAAAAAGACAATCCTCGCCATGATCTTTTTTTTGGTCACGCCGCCTCAAATTTGATGACGCTTGATGCGATGAATTTGTTCTTGCCCTATCGCCCCGTTGGTGTTGAAAAGCTTGACGAAAAGTTTCGTGACAAGCGCGACCCACCAAACTGGACTGGCTTGTGGGGCTTTGGTGCCGCGATTTGCTTCAACACCATCGAGGCTAAGAAAAAAAATATACCACCTCCCGAAAAATGGGATGACCTCACCAAGCCGATTTATAAAGGTCAGATCGTGATGCCTAATCCTGCTTCGTCAGGCACTGGTTTTTTGAATGTCTCTGGTTGGCTGCAGATCATGGGCAAAGACAAGGCCTGGGCGTTCATGGATGGCCTGCATCAAAATATAGCGTCTTACTCGCATTCGGGCTCTAAGCCTTGCGAGCAAGCTGCCGCTGGTGAGTATGTGATCGGGATTTCGTTGCCCTTGCGTGGTGCGAACCTAAAGACCATGGGTGCCCCGATTGACGTCATTATCCCCACCGATGGCATCGGCTGGGAAATGCAAGGCGTGGCCATCATGAAGACCACAAAAAATCTAAAAGACGCGCAGACCTTTGTGAACTGGTCTGTTTCAGAGTCGGCGATGGATGCCTATGCAGCGCGTGCCGAAGTGGTGGCTTATCCGGTCAAAACGCC
>CAMCII010000455.1 GCA_945874505.1 Bordetella parapertussis
CTTGCTTAGGGTGCCAGATATTGTCGTTGGCCTCTGGCTGGGTGTAATACTTCATATAGTATTTACGTGGCGGGGTCAGGCGCGCAAGGTCTTCATGGATACGAACGACAGGCGCTGGGGGAGCCGGTACGTTCACAGTATTAAACGGCAGAGACTCAGGTGCACCTCTAAACGGCGAGCTCATCAGAATGACCGACTTAAACACATCTGGGCCGGTCAACGCACACCAACCGTCCAAGGGCGACCCTTGATCGTGGCCGAACACCCCAGCGACTGAGCGGTAACCTAACGCCGATACCAGCGCCAGCATGTCGTTAATCTTGTTTAACGAGCCAAACGCACGCATATCGTCAGAATGCTTCACTTCTGTGCCACCGCTGCGCCCATACCCTCGCACATCAGGTGCGATCACGTGATATCCAGCAGCTGCGAGCGGCGCCATGACCTTGCGCCAACTGTAAGCCAACTCAGGAAAACCATGCAAGAGCAATACCAATTGACGGCCTGGGGTCTCAAAACCCGCTTCAAGGGCATGAAAGGTGATGCCATTCACATCGTGGATAAATCTAGAGCGAACGCCTACCGGCAACACAGAAGGGCTAAGAGGAGTCATCATTTTTTTACAGTGGCTAGAGGAATAAGATTTGTTGGAGTAAGATTAAACTAAAAACACAACGAAGCGAACCCAAAAATCGCTCATCACACGAGACAACACACATGAACGACACTACCTTAGCAACGTCAGCCCTGAATACGCCTGAAAACTTGCACACTGCAGCAGCGCAATGGCTTAAAAGCTTTGAGTCCCGACTTCAAATCGGCGACGTGAGTCGCTTGGCTGCCTTATTCGCGTCCGAGTGTCATTACCGCGACATCTTGGCGTTTTCATGGACACTGCGCCCCGCGGCAGGTGCACAGGCGATCGCCGATTTTCTCGTCAGTACTCAAACCAAGGTTCAAGCTAAAAACTTTGTCTTAGCCAGTGAACGAACTGCACCTCGCAAAGTGCGTCGCTTAGGCATCGAGGTGATCGAAGCGATCTTCAAGTTTGAAACTGCCGTCGGACGTGGTCATGGTGTCGTGCGCTTGTTGGCGAGCAATCCCGATCAGGCGTGGGTGCTGCTCACCACACTTGACGAATTAAAAGGCCATGAAGAACAGATTGGCGCCAACCGCCCAAGCGGTGATGCCTATTCGCGAAACTTTGGCGGAACTAATTGGCTAGATCAGCGTACGACAGAGCGTGCCTTTGAAGATCGCGACCCTGTGGTGCTCGTGGTGGGCGGCGGTCAAAATGGCCTGTCGGTTGCTGCGCGCCTTAAACAACTCAAGATCGACACACTCGTGGTCGACAAATATCCAAGGATTGGCGATAACTGGCGGGTCCGTTATCACTCTTTGGCCTTGCATAATCAAGTCCACGTCAATGACTTGCCGTACATGCCTTTCCCACCAACCTATCCCAAATATGTGCCTAAAGACATGTTAGGCAACTGGCTTGAAATGTACGCTGAGGCCATGGAATTAAATTGCTGGGCGGGGACTGAACTGACAAAGGGCAGCTTTGATTCAAGCACCAAACGCTGGACGGTGACGCTCAAACGCGCGGACGGCAGCGAAAGAGTGATGCATCCTCGCCATGTCATTTTTTCGAACGGAACAAGTGGTATAGCACGCGTCCCAGACTTGCCTGGTCTGAAGGACTTTGCGGGGGAAAAGTTTCACTCACATGGCTTTAAAAGCGGTGTCGCATGGCGCGGTAAAAAAGCCTTGGTACTGGGTACTGGCAACAGCGGTCACGATATTGCGCAAGACTTATACAGCAATGGGGCTGATACCAGCATCATTCAACGAGGCTCAACAACAGTTGTGAGTATCGACCCAAGTGCGAAACTCAATTACGCGCTCTATGAAGAAGGGCCATCTGTAGCCGATTGCGATCTGATTGCGACCGCAACGACTTACCCTTTACTGATTCGTACGTATCAAGCCTCAGCCAAACGCATGCTTGAACTGGACAAAGACTTAATTGCCGCACTCAAAGCGCGTGGCTTTAAGTATGACATGGGCGAAGATGAAAGCGGTCATCAGATGAAGTATCGCCGGCGCGGTGGTGGCTATTATCTCAATGCCGGTTGCTCTGACCTCATCATCGATCACAAGATTGGTTTGCTGCAATTCGACGATATCGAGAAGTTTGTACCAGAAGGTGCACTCATGAAAGACGGCACGATTCAAAAGGCAGACTTGTTGGTATTGGCAACGGGCTACTACTCACAACAAGAGGTGGTACGTCGCCTGATGGGTGACGAAGTTGCCGATCGTGTAGGACAAGTGTGGGGAATCGGAGCCAATGGCGAACTCGCAAACATGTGGACGCGTACGCCACAGGAAGGCTTATGGTTTATGGGCGGGGCCTTGGCGCAGGCTCGAATCTATTCGAAATATGTCGCACTACAAATTAAGGCGATCGAACTCGGAATGATTTGATGGCGCTTTAGAACTGCGAATCCATAAAAACGAGTCGAGTTTTTTACTCGGCTCGTTCAAGCCGTTCTCAACCAAGAGTCTTTGGACTGAGAGACTACTGTCTGCCTCGCAACCGAACTTTATTTTTTAGCCATCGCGGCCAGGTTTTCACAGGACAAACAATGATTAAGATCGACGCACAAGTACACGCTTACGAACGTAACCACCCGGGCCGCCCTTGGGCGGCTACGCTTCATGGCCCCGCTGCCGTGACCGGCGACGACATGGTTGCGGCAATGGATGCAGTCGGTGTCGATGCCGCTATTTTGGTGTCTGTATTTACGATGTACCAATTCGATCCAAGCTATGCGTTAGAGGTCTATGCAAAGTACCCCAACCGCTTTCGTGTGATCAAACCTGTTGACCCGTCTGATCCGGCAGTGGTCGACACAATCGACGCTTGGGCAGCCACCAAGGGCACCGTGGCCATTCGAATTATGCTGAACCGAGGCGTTTCAGAAGATGCTGCAGATCCGGGCATTAATAGCGTGTTGGCCGCTGCGGCTCGTCACTCACTACCTGTGAATCTGCTGTGCTGGGGGCGCCTTGAGCAAGCCAAAGCGCTTGCGGCGCGCAACCCTAACACGCGCTTGGTGATTGATCATTTG
>CAMCII010000456.1 GCA_945874505.1 Bordetella parapertussis
TCAGCAAACGACTCGATTCCAAACTTACGTGCCTTAGAGACCTCTTCTTGGGCGCGACGGCGAACGTTTTCCATCTCAGCGTGAGCGCGCAAGGCTTGATCTTTTTGCTCTGCAACTTGGGCCAGCGCAGCAGCGAGTTCAGCCTGCAATTGCTCGATGGGGTCTAACACAACCTCCTCTTGAACGGCCTCAGCTGCAGCCTCGGCGGGTGCTTCGGCCATTGCGGGGTCGTGCTTATTGCCATCAGTCGAGTCTTTAGGGGATGCCATGTACTTCTCCAGAAAAATGCTTGATCTGAAGTAGCAATTGGGGCTAAAACCAATAATTCAAGGGTTAACCACGAAAAAAGTACCCGAATCTATCCTTGCACAACGCGGCTACGGCGATAGATCGGCCCAAAAAACTTGCAAAGGGACTGATGAGTTGACGCCGGCACCACAGACGCCTGCCTATGGCTCGATTGGCCAGCCTTGAAGCTGCCCAAGCACCATCTCGGCCAGCGAAGACACCCATGCCTGATCATCGTTCAGGGCTGGGATATACCTAAACCGTTTGCCGCCCGCATGCATAAAGGCTTCACAGACCTCGACCTGGATTTCTTCAAGCGTCTCAAGGCAGTCGGCCAAAAAGCCAGGGCAAACCACATCAATGTCAGTGACCCCTTGCTGAGCAAGCTTTTGTAACGTTGGCTCGGTGTAGGGCTCAAGCCACTTGGCCGGGCCAAACCGGCTTTGAAAGGTCACCTGATAGGCCTCATCAGACAAGCCCAAATACTGAGCTAAGGCGCGTGCCGTTTCGTAGCAATCGCGACAGTAAGGGTCGCCGAGATCGACACACTGCCTGGGCAAGCCATGAAAACTCATCACTAGCTTTTGTGGCTTGCCATGCTGTTGCCAAAAGGCTGCGATCTTGTCGCCCAACGGGCGGATGAAGGCGGGATCGGTATGAAAGCGTTTAATGAACCGCAACGCGGGCTGGTCGCGCATGTGGCTGGCGACCCGAGCGACTTCGTCTACCACCGTCGCGGTGGTACTTGAGGCGTACTGCGGATACAGCGGCACCACCAGCATGTGCTCACAGCCACGCTCGCGCAAACGCAGCATGGCATCTTTGATGGAAGGCTGACCATAACGCATGCCAGTCTCAACCTCGATGGCAAGCCCACGTTGAGCAAAGAGTTGCCGCAGCCCCTCAGTTTGACGTTGGGTGTACACCATCAAAGGCGAACCACCTTCCATCCAGACGCTTTTGTAGCGCGGCACCAGTTTGCGCGGCCGCGCCATCAAAATCGGACCATTCAAGATCGGCCACCACAGCAACTTGGGGATTTCAATGACACGCGGATCGGACAAAAACTCGCGCAAATACTTGCGAATCGCTGGCGCGGTGGGCTCGTCAGGCGTACCAAGATTGACAAGAATGACCCCAACACCGCCCGTTTTAAAGGGCTTGGGCCAAGAGATGAAGCGGGAGGTGCGATCTAAATCGCGCTTGGGTTCGGGCCAAAAACGCATGCTGTTAACGCTCGTAAGGGGGGTGGCTAAGCGCGCTTGAAAGCAGGCGCGCCGTAATATCGACAATGGGAATCACACGCTCGTAGGCCATTCGGGTGGGACCAATCACGCCAAGCGTCCCGATCACGTGGCCATCAATGCTGTACGGCGCGGTCACGACAGATAAATCTTCAGTGGGCACCAACTGCGAATCGCCACCAATATAAATCTGCACACCTTGGGCCTGACTCGAGACTTCGAGCAACTGCAACAAATCGGTTTTTTTCTCGAACATCGAAAAAGTTTTACGCAAGCGGTCCATATCAGAGGCCAGTTCGTTGACATCGAGCAGCTTGCGCTCGCCCGAGATCACAACGGTCTCAACCTCGTCGGCAGCCTGCGCTCCGGCCTCAACGGCGGCCTGCATCAAGCGCGACATATCGACTTGCAGCCGAGCGAGATCGTGGGCCAGCGTTTGTCGTACGGCGGCAAACGACTTGCCGGCAAAATTGTGATTGAAAAAATTAGCGGCTTCAATCAGAGACGTGGCGGTGTAGTCGCGCGGTGTCAGCAAAATCCGGTTTTGCACATCGCCATCAGGCGTCACAATAATGAGCAAGATGCGTTTTTCAGAGAGGCGGATGAACTCAATCTGATGAAACACTTGGGCCCGACGCGGCGACAACACCACACCTGCGAACTGACTCAGGCTTGACAGCATTGCAGCGGCAGCCTGCACGGCACGGGCTGGGTCAGAACCGCTTTGTAAATCGCGCACGGTGGACACCGGATGTAGATCAACCGGTTGAGCCGTGAGCATCGTGTCAACAAATACCCGGTAACCTCGCGGGGTGGGTATGCGGCCCGCCGAAGTATGCGGGCTATGGATCAGGCCGAGCTCTTCGAGATCGGCCATCACATTGCGGATGGTCGCCGGAGATAATTCAAACATTTTTGAGAGCGTGCGCGAGCCGACCGGTTGGCCATCGTCGATATAACGTTCAATAAGCGCTTTGAGCAGCGCGCGCGCACGATCATCCATCATTGCCCTATTTTACCTTTGTCGACCCTATAATCGGTTAGATTTTCGCGGATTATGAAACCTATGCATTTTCCTATTATTGCTCTAGTTGGTCGCTATCAGGATTCAGACCTGCACGCGCCACTGCGCGCCGTGGCAAAGCTCTTGGTACGAGAAGGCTCGCAAGTCTTAGTCGAAGCAGACACGGCTCGCCAAACGGGTGTGACCGAGTACCCCGCCGCCAGCTTTGCCGAAATTGGACAACAGGCCAGCCTTGCCATTGTGATGGGGGGCGATGGCACCATGTTGGGGGCAGCCCGCCATTTGGCACCCTTTGACGTGCCTGTGGTTGGGATCAATCACGGACGCTTGGGCTTTATCACTGATATTCCGCTGCAACATTCGACTGAGGCACTCACTGACTTGCTGCAGGGCCGCTACGAAACTGAAACCCGCATGCTGCTCAGCGCAACGGTTTGGCGCGGCACCAAGCAAATGTTTGCCGCAACCGCTCTGAATGATGTGGTGCTAAACCGCTCGGGGCGTGGCGGCATGATTGAAGTGCGGGTCGAAGTCAATGATACCTATATGTACACACAACGAGCCGACGGTTTGAT
>CAMCII010000457.1 GCA_945874505.1 Bordetella parapertussis
GAATTTCTCAATCTTGTCGAGCTTGTCACTAGCAAGACGATCAAGCTCATAGGTGACTTTCTTCGTTGTCTGCGAGACAACCAAGACCTTCCCGCCAACCTTGATCTCCCGATTTGGCACCATTAACTTTAGCGGCCCCTTGCCAATAAGCAAATCAAAGGCGGCTTGAGAGGATATGGGGTTTCCCCCGGCTAGCTGCTTCCTGATGCCATTTGCCCGCGCCAATACAACATCATGCTCCTTCTCAAGAGCAACCTTCAACTCTGAAGCCCAACGAAACTGAATGTCCAAACGACTAGCAAAGCACTCCAACACAGGCACTGGTAGACGAGCAAGAGAAACCGCTTTAGAAGCATTGCCAACGTCAACACCTACCTCTTCTGCCAACTTACGCAAGGACGGGAAAATACCGTTATCGAGAGCACGGATGTACATAACACCTTGCTCATACGGCCGCAGATCGGCGCGTTGCCGATTTTCTCGTTCCATTTCGATGAACAAAGTTTTGTCGTCCACATCGTCCACGAAGGCGCTCACCATAAGGCCCAGCTCGAGACACGCGCGATGACGCCTGTGACCAAAAACAACCTCAAATCGTTCTTCGCCAAGTTCATCGCTCACACGACGTACTTTGATAGGCTGAACGTTGCCACCTGAGGACTCTATCTCGGCCTTGAAGGCTGTAAATTGTGGACCATCAAATGCGTCACCATGACGGTTGGCCCAGATACTAGGCTTGATCGACTTAGCAGGGATCATTAGCACCGGTTTGCCCGCTTTCAATGCGGCAACCTCCGCCTTCAACAAATCAATTTTCATGGTGCTAACACTGCCGTGCGTAGGACCAGTTGACCGAAGACTGGGGGAGGGCGGAGATGGATCCAAAGGCAGGCCTAATCCGACCTGACGCTCGGCCAAGGACCTTTTGCCAGCGGCGAATTTCTCTGAAAGCTTACTCATCGATCACCCCTTAGACTTCACTGCGCCACACCCGAATGAGCTGGTCTTCCGTGATTTCGACCAAACGCTCGTAGGCTTCATAAGCACGGCGGTATGTGCGAGCTGACTGCTGAGCCACAGTCGCGTCATAAACAGTCCCAAACTCAGCAGCAGCGACCTTTGCTGCGGCAGTACTAGGTATCTCTACTGGCAACACATGTTTGCCATAGGCCTCCCCGATCCACTCTCGAACAAGGGCGGAAGCCGCATCATTTGAATCAACTCTAGACAAAAGAACGTTCACGAAGTTGTAGGACTTACTCATGCCGTATTCGCCAAACTCCTCATTCAACTCTACAAAAAGATCCCAGAACTGAGTTGACGACACAAAGTCCATTGCCGACGGAGGCAAGGGCACAAACAAGATGTCGGCTGCGTAAAAAGCATTGATGGTTAGATAGTCCAGGGCAGGGGGCGTATCGATGATGACTACGTCATAGATTCCGTGGATGTCCTCCTGCAGACCATTGGCCAATACGCTCCAAAACATCACCCCATCGCGCTGTGCACGTGCAGGCAGGTGGAATTGCGCGCCAGAAATTCTTGGGGCAGCGCCAATTAGATGAATGTTGCTCCAGTACGTAGGTCTTATCGCCTCAGAGAGGCTCTGCGTTTCACCGGATGCAACCGACAAAATCGTGTCTTCGTCGTCCAGTGACTCGGGTGCAACACCCATCAAAGAGGTGAGACTACCTTGAGGATCAGTGTCAATGCAGAGCACTTTATGTCCTCTCAGCGAAAGCCCTTGAGCCAAGGTCGCCGCAGTCGTCGACTTACCGACTCCACCCTTGAAGTTACCAGCGGCGATGACACACGCCTTTGGAAGCTTCCCGTCTTTAGCCATACTTCGCCGAGACTTGTCCTTCCGATATTCTGCAACCCACTCCTGGGCTTCCTTCAACGTAAAAAGTCGGCGCCGAGAGTCCTCCCTACCGTCGGGGAGACCGCCTTTGCGACGCCTGTGTTCAAGCTTATTTCGATCAATACCGCAAAGTTCAGCAAGTTGCGCAGAGTTGAATTCTGGCGCAATTTTGCTGGCTGATGGGGCTGCCGCAGCTGCTCTGTTTTGAGAAACAACGCCGTGCGCTCGAGTGCGCATGGCAGCTAGATCAGCTATGGTCACACGCGCCGACTGCAAAGAAGAAGTGTTCATGGGGTCATTCTATCCATTTCACAATGAATTTTTACCTTGAGCCAAGTTGATTATGAAACTAATAGCCTCTTTGATTCTAAAGAAACGGTTCCGCACTGCCCTCTTGGTGACGGCTGTTTCGGCTCTAGTGGCGGACTTTTTTATCGTGCAAAGAGTTATCCACAGCAATCTCCTGGCTTTCTTACAATTCAGAAAAAGCTTTCAATACAATATTATTGGTAAAAAACGCTCGTAACTTGTTGTTTTTATTAACTATTTTCAAAGGACCGTCCGCTTTTTTATACGCAACTGTCCGTTATCGAATAGGCTCGCGTCCGTTCATTTATAGCGTTCTGTCCAAGATTGCGCGCCAATTGAAGACCGTTGAGCGTAGGGGTCCATTGCTGGCTGGTGCATATAGCGACGCAGGGGCGGCCATGCCTTGGCGTCCTCC
The DNA here is from genome assembly GCA_945874505.1 of Bordetella parapertussis. Classification (GTDB taxonomy): domain Bacteria; phylum Pseudomonadota; class Gammaproteobacteria; order Burkholderiales; family Burkholderiaceae_B; genus Zwartia; species Zwartia parapertussis_J. The sequence continues at coordinate 2,586 of CAMCII010000457.1, forward strand.
ATAAGCAGGAATTTTTCAACAGTCAAATGTCCGTTAATTTATCCAGTCAACCGGCGCAGAGGGCTACAGCGTATAAATTTACGGACATTTCACATTTGGCCAAACGTCCAAATCCTATGCTACTATTGGACGATGGCGAGTTCAGAGCTTATCCTTCTAAAACCCAACCCTTTGCTCGTCTTGATGCCAAAGACGGGGAAGATTACGGGTGTAGGACGAAAGCTGTTCAATGTCTTGTTGCACCAGTCATTGAAGCAATTGGACGAGTACAAAGCGTTGCACAAGCAGGCACCACCGTTGACGCATTTGTTTTCAGCTAGAGCCAGTGAGTTGGTCGACCCAATCGAGAGAGGCGCCTCGAACCTGCGGTCAGTGTTGAGAAAAAACCTTCTGACACTAAGGCGATCCGAAATTGATTCCGAGGCGCCAGATGCCAAATCGGGAACAGTCTGGTCCAACTTGAGCCTACTCTCGTCGGTACGCTTCGTGATTCAGGACGGTAACCTTTGGGTCTACTGGGCCTTTCCGCCAGAAATCATCGAAGT
>CAMCII010000458.1 GCA_945874505.1 Bordetella parapertussis
CAAGTCCGCAGGCAAAATCGGCAAAGTGAAAATTCGCTTTATTCCAGATCGTCAAACGCAAATGGCCGAGGTGATGTCGGGCGGCGAGGATCTGATCATGCATGTCCCCAAAGATCAGGCCGAAAAGCTCAAAAACTTGCCACACCTGCAAGTGCTCAGTGGCAACACCATGCGGATCGTGTTTTTACAAATGAACAGCCGCGATGGCGCACCGGCACCCGAATTGAAAGATATTCGCGTACGTAAAGCGATTGCCCACGCTATCGACCGCGAAGCCATCTTGAAAAACATTGTGGGTGGTGGTGAGCTGATCAACACCATCTGCACACCTTCGCAAGTTGGCTGCAGCAGCGATGGTGCAACCGTTTATAAGTATGACCCCGCTTTGTCGAAAAAACTTTTGGCTGAAGCAGGTTTTGCGAATGGACTAACTTTGGATTTGATGGCATACCGTGAGCGTCAACAGACCGAGGCTATGATTAACTATCTGCAAGCAGTTGGCATCAAGACCAAACTCAGTTTCATGCAATATGCAGCCATGCGTGACCTGGCGCGAGCAAACAAAACCGCTTTAACGCACCAAACCTGGGGCTCAAATCTAGTCAATGATTTATCAGCCTCGACACCACACTATTTTGGTGGAGGTGGCGATGACGTGAGTCGTGATCCCGAAGTGATCGCTCTGCTGAATAAAGGCGACAGCACCGTTGACCCTGACGAACGAAAAAAGACTTATAACAAAGCGTTAGTGCTGATCTCTGAAAAAGCCTACGCACTGCCTTTGTGGTCTTTGCCGGTCTACTACGTCGCGAACAAGGACCTGAACTTTAAGCCTTATCACGACGAGCTCGTGCGCTTTTGGGAAATGAGCTGGAAGTGATTGCCTTAACTCAGGTAAAACGGATCTCAGATCAAACGTTTTCCTGAGTTTTGAACGCGCGTACGCTCAGAAAAAACTGTTTCTCTCTCTTTTGAACAGCTTGGGTTAAGACAAAATATTTCCTTTTCTTTTGACGCACCTAGGTTAAAGGCAAATGCTTGCTTATCTTGTAAAACGTCTAGGCTTGGCGGTGCTGGTGGCTCTCACCGTATCCGTCATCGCCTACCTGCTGCTGTATCTCTCAGGCGACCCGGCGCTTGCTATTGCGGGCGAAGGTGCGAGTCAGGCTGATATTGATCTGATCCGCAAAACCTACGGGTTTGATCAGCCTTTGATTGTGCAGTATGGCGACTGGTTGCTCAAACTGCTTAAGGGTGACCTAGGCGTCTCGATGTACTTTAAAACAGACGTTGCACCCTTAATTTTTAGCAAACTCTCGACCACGCTTTTGTTAGCCATGTATGCACTGACCGTTGCCTTAGCCATTTCAGTTCCGCTGGGCGTATTAGCGGCGATATACAAAAATAGCTGGATCGATCGCCTATGCCTGGCCGTCGCAGTGGTGGGGCAGTCTATGCCTAATTTTTTCTTCGCGCTGATTCTGATCATGCTGTTTTCAATTTCATGGCGCCTGTTGCCCGTTTCAGGTAGCGGCACTTGGCAACATTTTGTCATGCCCGCCATTACCTTGGGCTATTACGCGGCACCCGCCTTTATGCGTTTGATTCGTGCCGGCATGATCGAAGTACTTAGCGCGGATTACATTCGCACAGCGCGCGCCAAGGGGCTGCCGACCCGCACGGTAATCTTTAAGCATGCGTTACGTAACGCGATCGTGCCGGTGGTGGCGTTAGCCGCTGTGCAACTCGGTTTTTTGCTTGGCGGCTCGATCGTGATCGAAACAATTTTTGCACTCGATGGCCTAGGTTATTTAGCCTATCAAAGCATTACGTTTAAAGACTATCCTGTGACGCAAATTATTGTGCTGTTGCTGTCTGTGATTTATATCTTGCTGACCTTGGCCTCTGATGTCGCCAATGCCTGGTTGGATCCACGCATTCGAGTGGCCTGAAGTGCGATACATTCTTAATCTCGTTACCAAGACAATGCCTACCTCTTCAGTCAGTTTCGGTCGGATTAACGTGTTAGAAACGCTCTATCGTGGCGTGATCCGCGCTAGATCTCAAGCCCGAGTGTGCGGTCTTTGACATGAAAAATAACAAAGCACTTTACGTTGGCTGCGGGTTGCTACTAATTATTTTTTGCATGGCGATCTTTGCGCCCTGGTTATCGCCGCACGACCCATATTTTCAAGATCTCACTTACCGCACCGTGCCACCAGTTTGGTACGAGCAAGGCACCTGGTTACACCCGCTTGGCACCGATCAACTTGGTCGCGATTACCTATCGCGCTTGTTTTACGGCGCGCGTATTTCGTTATTGATTGGTGCAAGCGTTGCGGTCATCTCGGGCTTAATTGGCTGCACCATGGGCATGCTGGCGGGCTATTTTGGCGGTCGCATCGATATGATCGTGTCGTTTTTTGTGACGACTCGACTCTCAATGCCTGTTATTCTGGTAGCCTTGGCGACCGTGGCCTTGGTGGGGAGCTCAATGTGGGTGGTCATCATGGTACTGGGCTTGCTAAAGTGGGATCGCTTTGCGGTCGTCATGCGCAGTGCCACGCAACAGGTGCGCGCAATGGAGTACGTCGCTGCGGCACAATCCGCCGGCGCCTCCACGCTGCGCATTCTGTTAACTGAAGTGCTGCCTAACGTATTACCTCATCTGATCGTGATTGCAACCCTTGAGGCTGCCAGTGCCATTTTGCTAGAAGCCGCCTTGTCCTTTTTGGGCTTAGGGGTGCAACCCCCCTTGCCATCTTGGGGTTTGATGATCTCTGAAGCCAAGTCCTATATGTTCTTTTCGTTTTGGCTCATTGCCATCCCCGGCACCGCGCTTGCCGTGTTGATCTTTGCGATCAATCTGGCTGGTGATGGCTTGCATCAGTGGTTGACTCCACAAGAGCGGGGCTAGACGATGACAAGCCAAATCGCGAGTGAAACACCAGTCAACAAACCTTCTGCTTCGGCCGACCACGCACCCACAAATCAACAACCGATAGCCTCTTCAATCTCGACTGATGGACGGCTGACTGAAAGCCCCTCGTTGTCAGGTGGTGGAGAAGCGGCCAGTCGTGCATCTGGCAATGTTCTAAACATCACCGGCCTTACCGTTGATATCGCCAC
>CAMCII010000459.1 GCA_945874505.1 Bordetella parapertussis
GTACTGAGCGCGCGCGTCGGTCGCTTGGGCTACAACATCAAGCTGTTATTTGAGATGGGCGAAGAAATGGGCTCACCTGGTTTGCGCGAAGTGTGCGAACAGTACGGCGACTTGTTGAAAGCTGATTTGTTTTTAGCGTCGGATGGCCCTCGGGTATCGGCCTCACGTCCGACTTTATTTTTAGGCTCACGCGGCGCCTTTAATTTTGAATTGAAATTAAATCTGCGCCAAGGTGCACATCACTCGGGTAACTGGGGCGGCTTGCTGCGCAACCCTGGTATTCGGCTGGCGCATGCGATTACCTCGATGGTTGACGCAAAGGGCCGCATTCTGGTGCCTAAACTGTTGCCTAGTTCGTTACCTGAAAACGTCAAACGGGCACTCGCCAATATTGAAGTGGGCGGTGGGCCCAATGATCCTGAGATTGATCCTGATTGGGCCGAACCCAGCCTCACACCGGCCGAGCGTGTGTTTGCCTGGAACACCTTTGAAACCCTTGCGTTTAAAACCGGCAATCCAGAGGCTCCAGTGAATGCGATCCCTGGCTACGCGATTGCATTTTGTCAGTTGCGTTATGTCGTAGGTAGCGACAACGAAAACTTTTTAAAGCATATTCGTGACCACCTTGATGCGCACGGCTTTACGGATGTTGTCGCCGCAGCCAGTCGTGGTGAGGCCGCCGAGGCAACGCGCTTAGATCCCGATAACCCTTGGGTCAAGATGGCGGTCGCATCCATTACGCGCAGCACCGGTAAAACGGTTGATGTTTTACCCAACTTGGGCGGCACCTTGCCCAACGATGCCTTCTCTAAGATCTTAGGCCTGCCAACCGTGTGGGTGCCGCACTCTTACGCGGCCTGTTCGCAACACGCCCCAAACGAACACATGCTGGGCTCAGTCGCTCGCGAGTCACTGCAACTCATGGCCGGTTTGTTTTGGGATCTTGGCGACGAGGGTGCGCAGATCGCTGCAGCGGGTGTGCCAGCGTAGATTTGCGAATAGTCAAGGGTTGAAAGACCTGTTGAAATCTTCTTTTAACTGCTAGTTCGTGCACGTTTTAATGTGAGGCTCTAGGGCCTCATATTTATTTTTATTGCACTTGGTGGTATAGTTTAGGAAGATTTGCATGCAGGTATTTGTGACAAAAACCTTTGATCGCTGGATGCGTAAAAGCAAGCTTAGTGAAGAAAGAATATTGTTAACTGCTCTCGAAACTTTTTCAGGTTTGAGCGTGGTTGATTTAGGAGCAGGACTTATTAAAAAGCGGATCGCAATCGCTGGTCGCGGAAAGCGCAGCGCCGCACGAGTCATTATCGCCACGCGCAAGCACGGTCGGTATTTTTTTCTTCACGGGTTTCATAAAAATGAGCGTACAAATTTAAACGAACATGAATTAGATTACGTTCGACGGATCGCGAAAGATCTTCTAGATTTGACGCAACAAGAACTTGCTGTAGCGATACAGGCTGGTCAGCTTATTGAGGTGAACCCTGGTGTCTAAAAAAGCGAACAATCGACTCATTGAAGAGTTGCACGAGACGGCCGAAGGCATGCACTCGCTAGGCCTGATCACTAAAAAACGCATGCTTGAATATGAATACTTAAGAAACTTAACAGTACAGCCGATGCCTGCGGCAAAGATCAAATCGCTTCGCGAACGGGTGCGCATCAGTCAAGCGGTGCTTGCGGCCGTGCTCAACACCAGCGTGTCGACGGTGCAAAAGTGGGAGGTCGGCGATAAAAAACCAAGCGGACCCTCGCTCAAGCTGCTGTCTCTGATTGAGCGCAAGGGGCTCAACGCAGTACTCTGAGGTGGGGCGTGAGTTGGCGCATCAAACCGCCTCAGTCTTAAACCATTCACGCGCAAGGCGATCCCAGAATTGCGCGCCCACACCTAAGATGTCGTCGTTAAAGTCATAGCCTGCGTTATGCAGACTGACGCCAGGTTTGCCGCCTTTGCCATTGCCGATAAAGCCATAGGCGCCCGGAACCTTAAGCAGCATGAAGCTGAAGTCTTCGGCCGTCATGGCAGGTGGGATGTTATCAAAAGCATTTTCGATACCAACAGTGGCGGCCATCATTTTTGCCATAAACGCGGCTTCTTTTGGATGGTTGTCGGTGCTGGGATAGCCTGGCTTGAGAATAAATTTTGCGGTCGCGCCATGTGCTGCAGCGATATGCTCGCTGATGCGTTCAAGGCCCACAGTCAGGCGATTTAAGGTCTCTTGGGTTAACGCACGCGTGGTGCCATAAATGATGGCTTCGTTCGGGATAATGTTTTCGACGGTGCCCGATTCGATCTTGCCAACGGTGACGACTGCGCTATCGAGTGGGTCGGTACCGCGCGACACGAGCGTTTGTAATTGACCGACGATGGTGCAGGCCACGGGGATTGGGTCGATGCCAATGTGTGGTTGCGCGGCATGACCACCCTTGCCGCTGACGCGAATTTCAAAGCGATTGGCCGCCGCCATGATCGGGCCGACTCGAACGCCCATTTGGCCAGCAGGTAACACGGGCCAGTTATGCAAGGCAAAAGCCGCCTTGGCTGGAAACTTATCAAACAAGCCGTCTTCGATCATTGCACGAGCACCCGCGCCGCCTTCTTCGCCGGGCTGAAAAATAAAATGGACGGTGCCGTTAAAGTCGGGGTTGGCCGCCAGCAATGTGGCGCCGCCCAACAGCATGGCTGTGTGACCGTCGTGGCCGCAGGCGTGCATGCGGCCGGCATAGGTGCTGGCATGTTCAAACTGGTTCAGTTCTGTGACGGGCAGGGCGTCCATATCGGCGCGCAGGGCCAGCACGCGCGCAGGGTCGCCCGCTTGAGGGCCGCGCCCGCGCAACGTGGCCACCACACCGGTTTTGCCCATACCGCGGTGAACATCCAAGCCAAGTTCAGTCAGGTAATTTGCGACTTGGTCTGAGGTGCGTACCTCTTCAAAGCGTAGCTCTGGGTGAGCATGCAGATCGCGCCTAAAACGGATCAGTTTGCCAAGGTAGGGGGTGATGTCGGTGACATCAATCGAAGCAGTATCAGAAAACACTTGCATAAAAACCTCGGTACGCGTGAACGCGTTGCGTGAGAATTTGGTGGGTCAGCGTCAGCGCGGCATTGGCGCTTAAACGCA
>CAMCII010000460.1 GCA_945874505.1 Bordetella parapertussis
ACACCATCACTGCTCGTCCAGAAGCTACCCAATTGAAGGTGTTGCTGCAACACCTCACGAAATTGATACGGCACCCGATAGTTGCTGATGAACTGCAAATCAGAAATCATGGGTTTACTGGCGGCTGTATGCGCCAGGGTCAACGGGCTACGAGTACGCAGCTCATTGCCCAACGCTGCCAAAGCCGTACGACGTTGGGTCACCACCTCTTGTGGCGCCCCGTCTGCGTCAAACCATTTGTCGTCAGAGTACGAGTAGCCAGGCACCCAGCGTGCGATGCGCTTCGCCCAACGCAGGTGTCCACCCAAAGACGGGTATTTAGCCACCGACAATTGCAGACGTTGCTTGATGCGCAACAACAGCCAAAGTCCTACGGCGACCGCAGCAGCGTATTGCATCACACTCAAAATTTGATCAGTCATAGTTTTGCCTCGAAAACTCCTTTTTATGACTTTAAAGTGACGAAATGATGAACATCAGTCAAGCCGTGCGCAATGTCTTTGCCCACGAAGACCTCAATTTTTTAGTGACCAACCGGATTCCGAGGCTTGCCGTCACGCATTTCATGGGTTGGTTCAGCAAAATCAAGGTGGGTTGGGTACGCGACGCTTCGATCGGCACCTGGAAACTATTTACCGATCTTGATTTAAGCGAAGCTAAAAAACAACATTTCGACAGCCTTCACGATTGCTTCGTTCGCGAATTGCGTGAAGGTGCGCGCGCGGTCGATCACAATCCAAAGGTGATGACGAGCCCTTGCGATGCAATCGTTGGTGCTTGCGGCAAGATCATCAATGGGCAAGTGTTTCAGGCGAAAGGGTTTCCGTACACCTTGACAGACCTGTTCGGCCCAAACACTGATACGAGCGCCTGGGCCGACGGCCATTACGTCACGTTGCGGCTCACCTCTGCGATGTATCACCGCTTTCATGCCCCGTACACGGGCGAAATGAAGGCCGTACATTATTTATCAGGCGACACCTGGAACGTGAACCCTATTGCCTTAAAGCGTGTTGAAAAACTCTTTTGTAAAAATGAGCGAGCCGTGCTGGCGCTTGAACTAGGTTCACAAAAGTACAAGGTCGCGCTTGTGCCAGTCGCAGCGATCTTAGTCGCCAGCATTCGCTTACATGGCTTAAATACTTTATTTCATACACGTTACAAAGGACAAACCGATTTTGCCTGCAACGTCGCCTTTGAAAAAGGACAAGAGCTTGGCTGGTTTGAGCACGGCTCGACCATTATTGTGTTCGCACCAAAGGGTTTTGTTTTGGCCGATCAAATCTTACCCGGGGCGCAAATTAAGATGGGAAGCCCTCTCATGCAGTTGCCGGCTGACGAAAACGCCAAAACGAGCGCGCCATGAATCGCGGCTTTTACATCGTCATCCTCGCGCAAACCTTCTCTTCGTTGGCAGATAACGCTCTGTTCATTGCCGCGATTGCCTTGATTCATCAACTCGAAGGCCCAGTATGGGTGCCCCCGTTAATCAAGTGGGGCGTTGCCGCCAGCTATGTATTGCTTGCCCCATTTGTTGGAGCTTTCGCTGACGCGTTTCCGAAGGGTAAGGTGATGTTCGCAACAAACGCCTTCAAAGTCATCGGCTGTATTTTAATGTTTAGCTACGACTTTTTTGGCTTGACGGCCGCTGAGCAAATCGTTTTGATCTGTGTGGCCTATGCCATTGTCGGTACCGGTGCGGCCGCGTATTCGCCCGCCAAGTACGGCATCATCACCGAAATGCTGCCCCCCGAGAAACTGGTCATAGGAAACAGCTGGATCGAAGGTATGACCGTCGTTTCTATCATCATGGGTGCGGTTGTGGGTGGCTTACTGGTATCGCCCGCATTATCGGCTTGGCTGCTTTCTCATAAGCTTCTCCAGCAAATGGCCAGCACGCCTGCTGAAGTTGCAATTCTGATGATTGGTCTGTTGTACATCGCCGCCGCGCTGACCAATTTATTGATTCCAAACACAAACGCCAAGTACCCGAAGCAGCATCAGCATCCTATTCGCCTCATTCAGGCGTTTGCTGGTTACACCAAAATACTCTGGACCGATAAGCTCGGTCAGATTTCCTTGGGGGTGACGACCCTCTTTTGGGGAGCGGGCGCAACACTACAACTGATCGTGATCGAATGGGGTCGCAGCCAGCTAGGGTATCGTCTGGATCAAGCGTCGATCTTAATGGGGATTGCCGCTTTAGGTACGGTGCTGGGTTCAGTCGCAGCGGCGCGTGTGCCGCTGAAGCAATCGCTTCGAGTTCTGCCGGTTGGAGCGCTGATGGGGTTAGTCGGGCTCGTCATGCCACTGATCTACGAAGAATGGACTGTGTATGGACTATTGCTGGTCATAGGGATTTTGTCTGGATTTTTTGTTGTACCCATGAACGCTCTGTTACAGCATCGCGGTCATCTATTGCTGTCAGCTGGGCATTCGATTGCCGTACAAAACTTCAACGAACAACTCAATATTCTATTGATGGTGTCTCTGTATAGCTTGATGCTATGGTTGGGGATTTCAATCAACACCATCATCGTGCTGTTTGGTCTGTCGGTTGCAATCTTGATGTTGGGGTTGATTCGGTGGAACCACACGAATATTCAAAAAGATCCAAGCCTACTGTTGCGAATCGGCGAGCATGGTCAAGGCAGGGCACTTCAAGCCCACTAATTCAAGCGATACGTCAAGCCCGTCTGCAAGCGGCTGGCGTATGGACTCGAGCCTTCAAATAGCATCTCAAAGACCGGTCATTTTTTACACAAGTCATTGATTTTATTATATTTTAAAATATTATGTACTATTAAAATAAAAAAGATGTACTAAATAATTCCAAGGCGTCGGATACGTTGGGCAACAGCCGCCGCAACCACAGCCTTAAGCAAGTCACCTGGCAAGAACACCAACACCGCCCAACTGGCCTTGGCCAACGTCATATTGGCGACAAAGGCCAACCATGGGACACCCAGACCGTAGACCACCACGATCCCACCGCAGACTGCGGCAATGGTGCAACGCAGTGTGTCACGCAACGCCGTGGTTTGGGGGTTCGCAGAGACTTTACCCGCCAACCATCCGGTGACGACAGCACCTGG
>CAMCII010000461.1 GCA_945874505.1 Bordetella parapertussis
CAACAAAAGTGTTTCTTGAACGCAAATTGCCCACGTTTGGCATTTGCCTGGGGCATCAAATAATGGGTTTGGCCCTTGGCGCCAAGACCGTCAAGATGAAAACGGGTCATCATGGCTCTAATCATCCGGTGCACCATCTGGCTTCAGGCCGAGTCTTCATCACCGCGCAAAACCATGGCTTTGCGGTAGATGCGCAAACCTTGCCCGCTAACGCACGCGCCACGCACGTGTCGTTGTTTGATGGCACCTTGCAGGGGTTTGAGTTAACCGACCGACCTGCCTTTTGTTTTCAGGGGCATCCCGAAGCGAGCCCTGGGCCACATGACATCGTTGTCTTGTTCGATCAATTCATGAGCCTGATGGCCAGCAACAAATAAAGAGTCACCATGCCCAAGCGTACCGACCTAAAAACTATTCTGATTATTGGCGCTGGCCCCATTGTGATTGGGCAAGCGTGCGAATTTGATTACTCAGGCGCACAAGCCTGCAAAGCCCTCAAAGCAGAGGGTTATCGCACCGTGCTGGTCAACAGCAACCCTGCCACCATCATGACCGACCCAGAAACGGCCGATGTTACTTACATCGAGCCCATCACATGGCAAGTTGTTGAAAAAATCATCGAAAAAGAACGCCCAGATGCGGTGCTACCTACGATGGGCGGTCAAACGGCATTGAATTGCGCGCTTGATCTTGACAAGCATGGTGTTCTCAAAAAGTACAACGTTGAGTTGATTGGCGCCAACGCGCACGCGATCGAAAAAGCAGAAGATCGTCAAAAATTTAAAGTCGCAATGACTGCGATTGGTCTTGAGTCTGCCAAGTCAGGTGTGGCGCACTCGCTCGAAGAGGCCTGGGAAGTTCAGCGCCGCATCGGTATTGAGCTGGGCACCTCAGGGTTTCCGGCAGTAATTCGCCCTAGCTTCACCCTCGGTGGCAGCGGTGGTGGTATCGCGTATAACGCCGAAGAATTCGAAACGATTTGTCGTCGTGGCCTAGAGGCGTCACCAACTAGCGAACTCTTGATCGAAGAATCGTTGCTAGGCTGGAAAGAATTTGAAATGGAAGTTGTGCGCGATAGCGCCGATAACTGCATTATCGTTTGCTCGATCGAAAACTTAGACCCAATGGGTGTGCATACTGGTGACTCGATCACGGTTGCGCCCGCTCAAACGCTGACTGATAAAGAATATCAAATCATGCGTAACGCTTCGATCGCGGTCCTGCGCGAGATCGGCGTTGATACTGGCGGCTCAAATGTGCAGTTTGCGGTTAACCCCATCAATGGCCGGATGATTGTGATCGAGATGAATCCGCGTGTGTCGCGTTCATCTGCTTTGGCATCAAAAGCCACGGGCTTTCCGATCGCCAAGGTCGCAGCCCGCTTGGCCGTGGGGTATACCTTAGACGAACTTAAAAACGAAATCACGGGTGGCGCAACCCCTGCCTCGTTTGAACCAACCATCGATTACGTCGTGACAAAGGTGCCACGCTTTGCTTTCGAAAAATTTCCGACAGCTGACGCACGCTTAACGACGCAAATGAAGTCGGTAGGTGAAGTGATGGCGATTGGCCGGACCTTTCAAGAGTCGTTTCAAAAAGCGCTACGTGGCTTAGAAGTCGGCGTAGATGGCTTGAATCAAAAAACCACCGATCGCGAAAAGATTCAAATCGAATTGGGCGAGCCTGGCCCTGAGCGGATCTGGTACGTGGGCGATGCCTTTGCGCAAGGCTTCACGATGGATGAAGTGCATCACCTCACCAAGATTGATCCTTGGTTTTTGGCGCAGATTAAAGAAATTGTTGATATCGAGTTGGCGCTTGAGCAACGTACGCTCGCTGACCTTGATTACGAAACACTGTGGCAACTCAAGCGCCGCGGTTTCTCTGACCGTCGCTTAGCCTTTTTGTTAGATACCGTTGAAGGCGAGGTGCGTAAGCTGCGCCAACAGCTGAATGTGCGCCCAGTCTTTAAAAGAGTGGATACCTGCGCGGCAGAGTTTGCGACCAACACGGCTTATTTGTATTCAACCTACGAGCAAGAGTGCGAAGCTAAACCCACTGATCGTAAAAAGATTATTGTGTTGGGGGGGGGGCCTAACCGTATCGGCCAAGGGATTGAGTTTGATTATTGCTGCGTGCACGCTGCGTTAGCGTTAAGCGAAGATGGTTTTGAAACCATCATGATCAATTGCAATCCTGAAACCGTTTCAACCGATTACGACACCTCAGATCGTTTGTACTTTGAACCGGTTACGCTCGAAGATGTACTTGAAATCGTACATATCGAAAAGCCTGTGGGTGTGATTGTGCAGTATGGTGGTCAAACGCCGCTCAAGCTTGCGCGTGCGCTTGAAGCCAACGGTGTGCCGATCATCGGCACAAGCCCCGAGTCAATCGACGTGGCTGAAGACCGCGAGCGTTTTCAAAAATTGTTAACCAAGCTCAACTTGCGTCAGCCGCCTAATCGCACTGCACGCACCGAAAGTGAAGCCTTGGCGCATGCTCAAGAAATCGGCTACCCCTTGGTGGTACGTCCAAGCTATGTGCTCGGTGGCCGCGCCATGGAAATCGTCCATGAGCAAGGTGACCTCGAGCGCTACATGCGCGAGGCCGTAAAAGTTAGCAATGATTCACCCGTGTTGCTCGATCGCTTTTTGAATGACGCCATTGAGATCGATGTCGATTGCCTATGCGATGGGCAACAGGTGTTTATTGGTGGTGTGATGGAACACATCGAGCAAGCGGGCGTGCATTCGGGCGACTCGGCTTGCAGCTTGCCACCATTTTCGTTGTCAGACGAAATGACAACTGAAATCAAACGCCAAACCGCCTTGATGGCGCGCGCACTCAATGTGTCGGGCTTGATGAATGTACAGTTTGCCGTGCAAAAAGGTGACGTCTATGTGCTTGAAGTGAACCCGCGCGCTTCGCGCACGGTGCCGTTTGTGTCTAAAGCCACTGGTTTGCAATTGGCAAAGATAGCCGCGCGCGTGATGGCTGGTAAAACCTTGGCGGCGCAAGGCATTTCCAAAGAGGTTATTCCGCATTATTTCTCAGT
>CAMCII010000462.1 GCA_945874505.1 Bordetella parapertussis
ATAGCGCTGACTTGCGTCAGGCCGCGATTCGAGCGCTTCATGGCGGCAATATTCGCGTGTACGCAAGCCAAGACGTCTTGGGCGTTGAAGTCGGCGGTGCGTTAAAAAATATTATGGCAATCGCCTGTGGCGTGGGTGATGGTTTGGGCTTAGGTACAAATGCACGAGCCGCACTGATTACTCGCGGCCTCGCCGAGATGACCCGCTTTGGTGAAGCCCTGGGTGCACACGCGACAACCTTTTCGGGGCTCACAGGCTTGGGTGATCTGGTGTTAACTGCCACCGGAGATCTTTCGCGTAACCGACAAGTGGGGCTGGCGATTGGCCAAGGTCACACGCTTGACTCTTTGCTGGCCTCGGGTTTGACAGCAGAGGGTGCACGCTGCGCGCGTGCAGTCCGTGAGCGAGCCTACAAACTCAACGTCGAGATGCCAATCACCGAAGCGGTATGCAACGTCTTATTTGAAGGCGTTAAACCCTTGGATGCTGTGACCCGCCTGTTATCGCGTGTCGCGACCACAGAATAAACGTCCCATTTTGTTAAGGAGTAAAGAATATATGCTGCGTCATCTTTTTTTCTTACTGATCGCCTTGCTTGCGCACAATGCTTGGGCAGCGTGGCCTGCAGATCGTCCGATTCATTTGGTCGTACCATTTCCGGCTGGCTCATCGCCCGATTTACTCGCTCGTCAGGTCGCCGAACCTTTGAGTCAAGCCCTCAAACAAAATATTGTGATCGAGAACAAGCCAGGTGCCGGGGGCAACTTGGGCACACGCTTGGTCGCGCGCGCACCTAACGACGGCTATACGCTGCTGTACACCATCAACGGCCCCTTAGTCACCGCCCCCACACTTTATCAAAAGACCTTAGGCTACGACCCTGCCTCAGATCTTGCACCCATTACTTTGGTTGCCACTAGCCCAAACGTCTTGGTGCTCAGTGCCGCACTGCAGGTCAACAGCACCGCAGAGTTTATCCAGCGCGCGCGCGCGACCAAACGCCTTGAATTACGGCTCAGTTGGTGCGGGTAGCGCAGCGCATTTAGCGATGGAGCTTTTTAAACAACAGGCAGGGATTGAGCTCCTGCACGTTCCTTACGCGAGCTTTCCACAAATTACGACCGCCATGCTTGCTGGCGATATTCAAGCAAGCTTTATGGTGCCTGCCATCGCAATGCCGCAGGCAAAAGAAGGCAAACTCAAAGTGCTTGGCGTGACCAGCCTAATTGCCTCGGCGTCCTTGCCTGGGGTCGCTCCGTTGGCTGCTCAAGGGTTTCAGGGCTTTGAAGCGATTTCGTGGCACGCCATGCTTGCACCTGCGGGCACAGACCCAGCCATTTTGCTAAGGCTGCAGCACGTACTGTCTGAGATTTTGGCAACCCCAAACATCAAAGATAAATTTTCAGCTCAGTACTTTTCTGCAGTGGGTTCAAATGCGCAAGTTCTGCGAGAGTTGATGCAGACAGAAAAAAAACGCTGGGATGAGGTGATGACGCGCTTGAACTTGTCTTTAGATTAGGTCAAGCTACACGCCGCCAGTAAAGCCCTGTTGTCGCCACGCCTCGAACACAACAATCGCCACGGCATTCGATAAGTTCAAACTGCGTTGTGCAGGTAGCATCGGCAGGCGGATTGTGTGTTCGGAATGAAACAACGCTCGTTGCTGTGGCGTGAGCCCAGCAGTTTCACAACCAAAGACAAATACATCATCAACCTGTAGGGCGATTTGCCCCACCAATTGGGTTGCTTTCGTTGTGATCGCACACACTCGCTCGCGTGGCGCGCCGGTTGCTGCGATCGCCAATTCAAGCGAGTCATGAACCTTGACAGGCTGCCACTCGTGGTAATCGAGACCAGCACGCTTGAGGCGCTTGTCGTCAATTTCAAACCCAAGTGGTCGCACCAAATGCAGGCGCGCACCGGTGTTGGCACACAGGCGGATCACGTTGCCCGTATTCGGAGGGATTTCAGGCTGTACAAGGATGACATCAATCATGGGTATCATTTTGCCATGCGCGCGGGGTATGAGCAGCTGTCAGCCCCACGACCCCCGCAGCACCCGCAGCAAGTAGGGCCTTTGCCGCAGTATGCATTGTGCTGCCTGTCGTGACAACGTCGTCCACCACTCCCACCCACACATAGGGCACAGAGTGTTGGCAAGCGTATAGGCCCTCTACACTTTCGCGACGCGCACCGGCATCTAGCGTCTTCTGTGTGCAAGCTTCACGGGTGCGGATCAGCCACTCTTGCCGCAAGGGATAACCGCTCAAGCGGGCAAGTGCGCGGGCAAGTTCACTCGCGGGATTAAAGCCGCGACGTTTGAGTGCGCTTTGGCTAGACGGGATCGGCACCAGTGCGCTGAGCGGCACCTTGGCCTGGCAACCCCCTGAGCGAGTTTGCAGACGACTCCACAACAGCCGTGCAAACAACCCCGCGTAGGCCAGGCGAGCGCCTTCTTTATAGCGCTGAATCAGCATATCCCCGGGGTAGGTGTATTCGATCGCGGCCACAAGGCAAGCGTGGCCCGGCGGATGACGCAGGCAGCGCGTGCATTGCAGAGCAGGCGCGCCCAGACTAGCCTTAAACGCGTCAGATGGCGCTGCTTGCTCTGCAGCGGCTGCAATCGTAGCGGGTCGAGCAGTCGCAGGCGGGGCAGTCACTGGTAGCGCCTCAAAGCAAATCTCACAACGCACCTGTGCGTTCAAAGGCCAAGCAAGATCCTGTGCGCAGCCCTTACATAGGTCGCCGCCACGTGCACCCAAGCCACATAAGGGGCAAGCAGCCGGCAAACTCCGTAAAAATTTTTGAGAGATAGAGTACATTTTGGTACCTTTGTTTCGCGGCGCACCCGATATTGTCTCGCCGCGATCTCTTTTTTTGCCATCGCCACGCTCACAATGTCCACCCCCAATACACTGCCGCTCAGCTCTTCTCATGTCGCGTTACAGGTCAGCCGACGTGGCGACCTGTCTGCGGCACAGTTTTTGTACGGCGAGGTCGCGCGGCGCATGGATGAGCGGTTAAGGCTTGTACG
>CAMCII010000463.1 GCA_945874505.1 Bordetella parapertussis
ATAGTGTTGCCAGTCAGTCGCGCAATGAATATACGCGCCCGGTGCCATGCGACTAGCCAGCAGCTCAACTAACGGCGGTTGAATTAAGCGCCGTTTATGGTGGCGAGTTTTGGGCCATGGATCCGGAAAATAAATATGCACGCCCGCCAAGCTTTGTGGGGCTAGCATATCGCGTAAGACCTCAACGGCATCGTGCTGAATAATACGAATATTGTTGAGGCTTGACGCTTCAATGCGCTTGAGCAGGGCGCCGACACCAGCGTTAAACACCTCGACACCCAAAAAATTATCGTCTGGTCGGGCCAGCGCAATTTTTTCGGTGGTTTCGCCCATGCCAAAGCCAATTTCTAAAATCGTTGGTGCTTCTCGCTCAAAGGTTTCAGTCAAGTTCAGCAGACTGGGGCGGTAGGTCAACGACCATTTGGTTAAAAAGGCGTCAATTGCCTCTTGTTGGCCTTGCGTAATATGGCTACGGCGGTTTACAAAACTACGAATGTGGGTTGGGTGCATGCTTAGCCCCCGCCTACGGCGACGACGATTTCGAGGCGATCGCCTGCGGCGACCATCACCTGAGCATGCGTGCTTTTGGGTACGATTTCGCCATTGCGCTCGACCGCGATACGTTTGCCGGTAAAACCAAGCTCGGCAACAAGTGCGGCGACAGAGAGAGGGCCGGCTAAGGTTTTTGCCTGACCATTGAGTACGATTTCCATGCCGAGCATTGTAGTGGTTGCCAGCCCAGTCTGTCAGACTGTTTGGCCGTGATCTCGTATAATTCGTTTCGACTGAGCGCCAGAGCGGGTGTAGTTCAATGGCAGAACGGCGGCTTCCCAAGCCTCAGGCGTGGGTTCGATTCCCATCACCCGCTCCAGTCTTAAGCGATTCCGTTCAAGCGCGGCCTCACCACCCAACGTTAAAACTTCAACGTCTGTCTTAATGAATCCGCATGCCTGGTTGCGCACCTGACGACGGGTCAAGTACATAGATTCCGGCATCGACTTTGTCGTCAAAATGGTTTGCCGCCAACACCATGCCTTCAGAGATACCAAACTTCATCTTGCGAGGCGCTAAGTTGGCGACGACGACGGTCAGGCGTCCGATCAATTGCTCGGGCGTGTAGGCAGACTTAATCCCAGAAAACACGTTACGCAGGCGGCCTTCGCCCACATCAAGCGTTAGCCTCAAAAGCTTGGTCGAACCCTCGACCTGTTCGCAGTTAACGATGCGCGCCACGCGTAAATCGATTTTGACGAAATCATCAATTGTGATGATTGGAGCGAGCGGCTCGCCGCCGGGCGCTATTGCGCTCGCCTCGGCAAGATTGCCAGCGGTGGTTTGTGCACTTGCAGACTGTTGGTCGTGGGCCGCGGTCGCTTGGGGCGCTGCAGCACCTTGCTTATCTGAACCAGTCTGCTTAGCCGCAGTACCCTGCTTCGTAGAGCCACTCTGCTTAGTTGAAACTACTGGCGCCGGGATTTCAAATAGCTCATCCAACATCGTCGGCTCAACCCGTTGCATCAGATGTTTGAAAGGATTGATCTGGCATGGTAATACGCCCGCATCAGCCCAAACAAAGTTGTTGGCCTGGCCAAACAATTCAGTGGCGACACGCTGCGACAAAGCGGGCAAGATCGGCGCCAGCATCACTGACAAGGCCTTGAAACCCGCTAGCGCCGACGAGCAGATGTGTTGTAGTGCGGCGCGCTGCGAGGGCTCGGCAGATGCCAAGGTTTTTGCAATGAGCCAGGGCTGAGCCGCATCAAAGGCTTGGTTGATCTGATCGGCATGCGCCATGATCTCGCGAATCGCCCGCCCGTATTCGCGCGCCTCAAGATCGGCGCGAATGCGGTCTGCAGCGTGTGCCCAGTTGCTGCTCAACAAGACAGCGTCGTCGGGGTAAGCAAGCTGGCCGTCGAAATATTTGCTGATGAAGTTGGCGGCTCGGCTCGCAATATTGATGTACTTGCCAACCAAGTCGCTGTTGACTCTGGCAATAAAATCATCGGGATTAAAGTCAATGTCTTCAACCCGAGCGTTGAGTTTTGCGGCAATGTAATAGCGCATCCACTCGGCGTTCATGCCAAGCTCAAGGTAGCGCAGTGGCGAGATTCCGGTGCCCCGGCTCTTTGACATTTTTTCGCCACTGACCGTAATAAAACCATGCACATTGAGTTGATCGGGCGTCTTACGGCCTGAAAACTGCAAGGTGGCAGGCCAAAAAAGAGCGTGAAAATAGATAATGTCTTTGCCGATAAAGTGCACTTGCTCGGTTGTGCCGTTTGGGTCAAGCAGCGTTTCAAAGTCGATGCCAATTTTGGAGCAATACGACTTCAGTGAGGCAAGATAGCCGACAGGGGCATCGAGCCAAACATAAAAGTACTTACCTGGTGCATCAGGGATTTCGATCCCAAAATAGGGCGCATCGCGCGAGATATCCCAATCGCCAAGATTGGCTTTTTCATCACCGCTGCCAAGCCACTCGCGAGTTTTGGCCAAGACTTCTGCTTGTAAATGTTTATTGCCCTGAGCGTTGCTGCCGGTTGTCCATTTTTGTAAAAACTCAATGCAACGCGGATCAGACAATTGAAAGAAATAATGCTCAGAGGTTTTAAGTACGGGTCGCGCGTTGGTGAGCGTTGAGTATGGCTCAATCAAATCAGTCGGCGCATACACCGCGCCACAGACCTCGCAAGAGTCACCATATTGATCTTTGGCGTGGCACTTGGGGCACTCGCCCTTGATGTAACGATCAGCTAAAAACATCCCCTTGACGGGGTCGTAAAACTGTTCGATTTCGCGCATGCTGATCAGGCCTGCCGCGCGTAGTTTGCGATAGATGTCCTGCGACAACTCTACGTTTTCAGTTGAGTCAGTCGAATGCCAGTGATCAAATTCAATTTGAAACCCCTGCAGGTACTGCGGGCGCTCAGCACCAATGCGCTCGACCAGTTGTTTGGGTGTGATCCCTTCGGCTTCGGCCTTCAGCATGACGGGTGCGCCGTGTGTGTCGTCAGCGCCTACAA
>CAMCII010000464.1 GCA_945874505.1 Bordetella parapertussis
TGTGCAGCAACGCCGTTTGTGCCGAGCGACGCGCTTGGCTCTTAGGGGCTGAGGTATACAAGCGGTCTTTTAAGACATCCAGATAAAACGAGCCTAAATCTTCAGAGCAAAAATGTTGCAACCGAGACATGGCAGGTTGAAACTCGTACTGCTCAACGCTTTTGAGCACCTCGGCTTGCATCTGTGCGGTCATCGCCAAGGCATAGCGATCAATCTCAAGCATGTTGTCGGGCAGCACTGCATCTGTTGCGGCGTCAAAGTCGGCCAGATTGGCGAGTAAAAAGCGTAAGGTGTTACGAATGCGGCGATAGCTTTCTACCACTCGCTTGAGGATTTCGTCAGAGATCGATAACTCGCCCGAGTAGTCGGTGCTGGCGACCCACAAGCGCAAGATCTCGGCACCTAGGCTGTCAGAGACTTTTTGGGGCGCAATCACATTGCCCACTGACTTACTCATTTTGCGACCCTGGCCATCAACCACAAAGCCGTGCGTCAGTAAACTGTTGTAAGGGGCACGGCCTTCAAGCATGCAACCCGTTAGCAAAGATGAATGAAACCAGCCGCGATGCTGATCCGAGCCCTCAAGGTACATATCGGCAGGCCAGGGTAATTCGCCATGCGAGCCTTGCTGTGCATTGTTCAAACCACCTAGCACGGTGGCATGGGTCGTGCCCGAGTCAAACCAGACATCGAGCGTGTCGCGATTTTTTTCGTATTGATCGGCCTCAGGCCCGAGTAAGTCAGCGGGTTCAACCGCTTGCCAGGCTTCGATGCCGCGTTGCTCAACTAGTTTGGCGACGGCCTCAAGTAATGCAGGGGTATCGGGGTGCAAGGCGCCGGTTTCTTTGTGAAGAAAGAAAGCCATGGGGACGCCCCATTGGCGCTGCCGCGATAAGGTCCAGTCTGGACGGTTAGCGATCATCGCGTGCAGGCGTGCGCGTCCCCAGGCTGGGTAAAACGCAGTGGCCTCAATCGCGGCCAGCGCACTGGTACGCAGCGTTGGTGCCCCGTCTTTGGGTTGCAGATCCATCCCTGCAAACCACTGGCTGGTTGCCCGATAAATGATCGGGGTCTTATGGCGCCAGCAGTGCATATAACTGTGCGCGTGTGGTTCTTGTTTGAGCAGGGTGCCGGCTTGTGTCAAGGCTTCAACAATTTTTGGATTCGCCGCCCAAATGCTCAAGCCACCGAAGCCAGGTAAGCTTGGCACGAACTTTCCGTCACCCATCACAGGGCTGATGATCTCGGCATCCTTCATGCCGTTGGCTTTGCAAGATAAAAAGTCTTCAATCCCGTAGGCTGGTGCTGAGTGCACCACGCCCGTGCCGGTGTCGAGGGTGACGTAATCGCCCAAATAAATCGGTGCCGTGCGTTGGTAGCCAGCGTCAAAACGCGCCAGTGGGTGCTCGAACTCGAGTTTGTTTAACGCCTGCCCAAGGCAGCGGGCAATCACTTCGCCATGCAGGTTCCATTCTTTGAGGCAAGCTTGGACACGATCGAGTGCGATCAGCAGCAATGCGCCCGTGGCCGGTGCCGGACTGACACGTACTAGGGCATATTCGAACTCTGGGTGTAGGTTTAGCGCCTGGTTTGAGGGGATGGTCCAGGGAGTTGTTGTCCAGATCACGAGCGCGCCGGGCTCAACCTTGTGCAGGCCAAAGGCTTTTGCGAGTGCAGCGCGATCGATAAACGGAAACGCAACATAAATGGCGGGATCTTTGCGATCTGCGTACTCAACTTCGGCTTCAGCCAAGGCCGAGCCGCAATCAAAGCACCAGTTCACAGGCTTGAGCCCTCTGAATACATAACCTTTATCTAGGATCCGACCCAGTGCACGAATTTCGTTCGCTTCGTTGCTGAAGTTCATGGTCATGTAGGGGCGATTCCAGTCGCCCAACACACCGAGTCGCTCAAAATCCTTTTTTTGGCGCTCGATTTGCTCTAGCGCGTAGGCGCGCGCCTTGGCTTGCACTTCAGCCACGGGTAAATGTTTGCCGTGTTTCTTTTCAATCTGAATTTCAATGGGCATGCCGTGGCAGTCCCAGCCCGGTACATAGGCCGCATCAAAGCCGGCCATGTTGCGGCTTTTCACAATGATGTCTTTTAGGATTTTGTTGACAGCGTGCCCAATATGAATGTCGCCGTTCGCGTAGGGCGGGCCATCGTGCAGTAAAAACGTTGGCCGCCCTTTGCTGGCTTCACGAATCGCCTGATAAACGCGTTTTTCTTGCCATTGTGCGACCCATAGGGGTTCGCGGCGAGGCAGGTCACCACGCATCGGAAACGGTGTGTCGGGCAGATTGAGTGTTTGTTTATAGTCCATGGGGCGCAAAATAAGCCCGCGCATGCTGTGCATCGGCATGCATGGCGGCAGTCAAGGTTGGGAGATCAGGAAACTTCTCTTCGTCTCGAAGATGTTTGAGAAGCTCAACGCGGATGAGTTTACCGTACGCATCGATGTTGACATCGAAAAGATGGGTCTCGAGCAAGATACGCCCATCATCTTCGACGGTTGGGCGTACCCCCAGGCTTGCGACCCCAGGCAAGGCGTGTGGCGCTAACCCGTGCACCCGTACCACATAGATGCCCGAGCGGGCGGCACACCTTGGGGTCACGCGCATGTTCAAGGTGGGCATATTCAGGGTGCGGCCCAGTTTTTTACCGTGTACAACGTGGCCGGTCATTGCGTAGGGGCGCCCGAGCAGGCTTTGGGCCTGTGTCAGGTCGCCTGCGGCTAGTGCGGCCCGCACCTCAGAGCTTGAAACGCGATGGCCTAGTCGATCTTTGACCTCTGAGAGTGTGTGAACCTCAAGCCCGTACTGCGGGCACATTTGTTTGAGTAAGGCTATATCGCCCGAGCGTTGGCGGCCAAAGCGAAAGTCTTCACCCACGATCAGCCAGCGTGCATTCAGGCCTTTGACCAAGAGCTTTTCAATAAAGTCTTGTGCCGACATTTCTGCAAAATATTGATCAAAACGTGCGAGCATCACCTGTTCGATGCTTGCCTCGCGCA
>CAMCII010000465.1 GCA_945874505.1 Bordetella parapertussis
TAGATTGCCTGACAGGGCAAAAGCGCTGGCGTGCTGTGTCTCGCGCGCACCCTCGCGCTACAACACTCTCTGGCGTAACTCTACCCGTTACTACCTTTTTTTCTCGGATCCCCCTCATGCTTCGTCCCGCACTCTTTTTCGGTTTAGTGATTTTTGCTGTTGGCGTGTTGTATCGACCAAGCAGTTCGATCCCAGCAGCACCAGTCGCCTGCACGGCACAACAGTTTGATACCGACCCTTGGATCGTCCCGTTCAAAAAAGAGTCGAGCTATTGCACGCAGACACCGAGCGCGGCCCCTACAGCAGGTAGCCGCTCGGGTAACTTTAAAGCGTTACGTACCGACGGATTCAAGACCATTGATCCGACCTACTGGGATCGGATGGACACCACATTCTTTTGTAATCAAGCCGTATTTTCACCGAACAACATTGTGCAAATGCCTGAAGGGGGGGTCAAGCTCAACATCGAACGCCAGGCCGCACAAGACCGTGCGTATACTGCTGCCGATCTCACCACCAAAGATACCCCAGAGGCCAAATTTACCTTCGGTCGGTTCGAAACCGTGTTTAAACCCACCAAAGAGCCGGGTGTCGTTTCAAGTTTCTTTCTGTATCGCTTTGATCCCTGGCAAGAAATCGATGCCGAGTTTTTAGGCAACGACACCACCAAAATCTTGCTCAACGTTTTTTATAATCCAGGGCAACCTGGCGATTTGTACAACTACGGCTTACGCGGCACCCCTGTGGTGATTGACCTTGGCTTTGATGCGTCACTTGAGTTTCATCGTTATGCGATTGAATGGGAGCCCGATGAGATTCGCTGGTTTGTCGACGACAAACTGATTCACGTTCGCCGCGCGGGCCTACCCACTCCGATCCCACAATTACCCCTGCGCTGTCACGTCAATACCGGGCCGATCTGCAGCGAAGAGCTTGCCGGTAAATTCTCACCCACTCGCGAGTCGATGGGCTCTGAATTAAAGTCCGTGACGATTTCACAATGGGTGCCACCACCACAAAAACGTCTGATGGATTTTATAAGTTCGCTGAAGTGGTGGGGTCGCGACGCTGACTGGCGACAGTCTGCGCCATGGTTGCAGCGATAACGTGCGTTCGCCTTGAAACGAGAGCCTGCGTTGTCGCCCTCAGCGCCGCGAGGCATCGTTACAACAAAGGGCAATCAGGATCAATCTTCCACTTTCCACAGTTGCAAAAATAAATCCTCGAAGACAAGCGTTGTCTTCACTTGATTGTTTTTCTCTAACGCGCGGCGGAACTGATCGGTCGGGCTATATAAAAACACGTCACCTTTGTGCGCTGGCAACCTCCAACTCGACTCCAAGGCGATAGGTAGCAATTGCATCTTGGTCTCTGGTTTCAATAAATTTGCTAACGCAAAGAGATTACCCGGGTGATGCCGTTCTTGATTGCCAATCATCAAGGGGTTGGCCGATTGATTGATGATCTTAGCCACCTCTGGCAGGCTGATGCTCTACGATTTGGTCCACGGGGCTTGCTGCTGTGCATGTAAGATATTTGTGGCCATCGGTAACGCCATCAGACACAAAACAGCCGACCAAAACACGGGCTTGACCAAACCTTGACGACTGTAAAACGCGCTCTGACGACTACTAAGGCGACTATCTTCTAAAGCTTGATCTATGCGATCAACGGCCCGATCAAGCGCAATCGCCAGCACCGCGATCACGGCCAGCCATACCGGCATTAAATAGCGCGCGTTCGATGAGCGAATCCCCCCGAACAACAAATCTGGGAGCAACAGCATCGACGTAGGCAGTACGAGTAAGAGTAAAAGATAGAGTCGAGCTTCTCGACGCGTGTGTCTAAACACCCACACACACGCAGCCACAATCACCGTGACGCAAGCCGCAGAGGCGGCAATCGGCAACCACTGGTCTTGTACAACCTCAGGCCAAAAGTCAAATACGTTACGCGTCACATTCAACGATAAAATTCTAAGCACAGCCGTGCGAGGGATCACAATCACTGAAGACCAGGCCATTGAGGCACTAAAGGCTTCGAAGTTACGCAGCAAGTTCAGTGCCCAAGGCAAACAGAGCAAACCGACTGCACTCAGACTCACGATAAAGCCGTACAAGGTACGCGACCATTGCAAACGTGTGACGATGGCAACATACAGAATCTGCACCAGGATCAGCGACAGGGTTGATAGCGAGGTGTAAACGGCCACCAACAACGAGCAACCGTAGAGCAACCACTCTTTCCGCGCTTGCGACACAGCCGTTGAACTTAAGCGCAGGGCACGCAACAGCGCTGCGCTCGACAGCAATAAGGTCAGCGTCCATAAGGCGTATTCGCGGGCCTCTTGGCCATACAAAATAAACAGCGGCGACACACCCATCAACAACATCGCTATTAATGCCGCGCGGCGACTTGCTGCCAACTCACGCACAAACCAGTACATCGCCGCCAGCCCTAACCCACTGAACAGCACCGAGAGCGTGCGTAAGGCGTAAACCGAATCACCCCAAAGATCGACCCACACTTTAGCCAAGACATAATAAAGCGGCGGATGCTGTGGATCATGCCGCGCCAAATCCGCGATCAACGCTAGCACCGAGGTGCTCTGCTGCACTTGCTGATACTGCAGCACTTGACCCGCCGCCAGCACCTGAGCGTGATACAGGCCTTGCATCTGCGCCGCCATGGTGGCGCCGGCGGCTAGCACCCGGGTCGCGACTTCGTCATGCCAGACGATTTTTTGCTCGAGACCATAGAGGCGTAATGCGACGCCTAGCAACACGAGGCCCGCAATCAGGGCTAAGACGACCCTTTTATTAGGGTTCACATGAATAGACAAAGCTGCACCAAACGCACAAAATCGCAGAGTATCAGAACTACAAGAAAACACGGGATAACGCCATGATTTACACTTTTTCTGGCAAGGCACTGCTGACCGTTGGCGCACTCTTGCTTGCGCCCCTTCTCGCTGTCGCCCAACAAACCGCCCCCCCCGGCCTTGCAAACAC
>CAMCII010000466.1 GCA_945874505.1 Bordetella parapertussis
CCTTGCCCTGTAGGTTGCCAACCTGGTTGGTGATCTGCTGAAAAATGCGTGGCCAAATCTCATCAATAGAGGTCTGCAGACGCTCACCGATGGGCACCACCTCGTCGCTAATCGATCCTTGTACGGCTTTTGGAACCCGAATTGGCGATATGCCCATGATCGCTGCCTCCACCGCGATGGCGTTCAGGGTGGGACGCGTAATGGGCCGCAATTGTTTCAGCAAGTCGTCGATGACCTGTGACATACCGATATCACAAGATCCAACTGTGCTCAAGTCCATTGTTCCAAGATTGAATGGGACCCAGTTCACCGTCATGCGTCCAAAGTCGATGATGACACCAGCATTACGCTCAAGCGGACCGCGAAACGCCATGTCGCCCATAAGCGACATGAAGCCTCCCGCAGTCTCAGGGATCACTTTTACTGCCTCAATCTCGACTCGGCCGAACGGCGTGTGATGAACACCGTTTTGGCCATACCAAAGTTGTTCGACGGTGTGGCGGTAGCCGGCATCTTTGTGATGGTCGGCCGCAAGGCCTGTGTAGATGCGCCACCGCTGTTTTGACATCAGTGCCATGCGCTGAATGATTGACTTGCTCAGAACGCGGTACTGAGTGCTCAGAGCCCAATCACGAGCGATCAGCTTCTGAGGTTCATGCCAAGAAGCTAGCGCTGCGTCTTGTCCGACTTCATAGCTCGTGTTGTCTACTGTGACCATATTCAGTGGGATCGACGCGATGGCTGGACGGTTGTCGATGCCTTGCCGGCAAACCGTCACGACTGACATAAAGCTATCTTCGTGCCCATCGAGCACAAATTTGCTAAAGCCATAGCCAAGGTTGATGCCCGCGATGCCGAGGTCTTTCGAATGGGTAGGAAGTCCGAAATAATTCATAGTGATGTTCCGATGGTTCTTAAATGGTGCTGTGGGTGCTTGATGGTCCGTGTAGGACCTTTTGGCCTTGATGGGTCTTGATATGTTCGATGTGGTCCTAGTAAAAATGGCCGCGTTTCTGATCGTTTGCTTCGTTCTGAAGCTGCCTTGAGGACTGCTCCGAACTGCTTCAATGATGGAGCAACGCACGTCATTTTTTGAATCGAATGTTTCGCAAAAAATAGCAGTATTCAATTCGGTAATCTAGTTGATCGATCCGCGATTGCGGCTTAGAATTGAGCTACCGCAGACAGAAAAGTCTGCGCCGTTTCAAAAAAGTGCCGGCTCTTCCGGTAATTGGTGAATGGTTCCATCGCCGAGATGACGTAATCGTCTGCTCGTGGATCAGGGAACTGATTGGCTGAATCGACCGATTGATGTTGAACAGGGTTCAGGCGCTGAACCCACTGGTAGGAGGTCGCGTTGACGTGATCTTCAATCAGGCATCTGGGATTTGTTTGGTAGCCCTGAACCCTCAGGGATGCACCGATCACGTCTACTTCTGTCGATTACGTTGGTCTGGTTGCTTGACGGTCTGTTCGGGAAGTTGATTTTTTTCGCACATCAAGAAAAGACAGACGGACACTGAGTCCAACTTCTTCAATGATTTCTGAAATTAAATCAACAACTTACACGGATTTTTTGACCACAGAATTCACACATTCGTCAGCTAATTGGTACTTCAAGGCGAGCTAGGTGCCTTCGATCAATTGACGAGTGGGTGGAATGGTGACGGTCAAAGGCCAGCGAGTTCGGTGGCGATGTGCACGAGAGAGATGTCCGGGGACTTCGGTCTCGGCTTTATTGATGGGCTTGCATGAGTTCAAAGATAAGGCGGATGGGCAGAACCTGGTCTGCGAGCCAGCACGTGAAAAACAGGGCCAGACGTGCTCTTCCCCAACCGAGGGGGCATCGTCGGATGGGAACGCCTTACGTTTCGCAATGGAAGTGGGACCCCACCTCTTCCTACCTGGTGGCCGCGAGGTCCAGGGGTCTCCGAGCAGCCCGCACCTGCGAGGAGATCAAACAGTTTTTATTCAAGTGCCGTGCGGCTGTTCGTTTACTAAAGCGTTAAAGGGAGGTGAGGATGTCAGAAGGTTGAGCCAGGCTGGGATTGCTTTTTTGCCGCAAATGCGGGAGTGACGGAGAAATTCATCAACGTTATTCGGAGCTAATGATATGAAGGAAACGACGAAATTGCAGCGGCTCATTGAGAGTGCCAATGCGGTGATCGATAAGAAAGGTACCTTACGCACAAATGGCAAAGTGGCCAGTTTGCGGACGGTCCAACTCACTCGCGAGGTCATGAGTAGCTCTTGTAGGCGCTTGCACAAGCTGGGGTACTACCTCGAAGATATCCAAGGTTTAAGTGCCAAACACATTACTGCATTGGCCTCGGATTGGAGCAATGACGACTTGAGCCCGAAGTCCATGCAAAACCTGTTATCGAGGCTGCGCGTGTTTTCGGTCTGGATCAACAAGCGGGGGATCGTGCGTGAAGGTGGCATGTCAGCCTACTGGCTTACGCCCGATCCGACGGTGCTGAGGGTAAAAACGTGCACGGAAAAAAGCAAAAGTTGGGCAGGAAATGCGATCGACACACTCCAGGTGATCGAGAGAGCGCTGGCAGAGGACATTAGGCTGTATGCAATGTTGCTGATGGGCGTGTTTTTTGGATTGCGAGCGAAGGAAATGCTCCATCTCAAGCCTCATCAGGCGGATCATGGTGATGTGCTGGAGGTGAAAGGGCACGTAGCCAAGGGCGGCCGCTATCGCTTGGTCCGCATCTACGACGGTGACATTGAAATCAAGGGCTTGGGGCGCATTCAACGTCAGGTGCTCGATTTTGCGAAAACTGTGTGTGCGCGTGGCGAGACGCTGGGGTGGCCTGGGCGAACCTACGAGCAGAACAGGAAGAGGTACTACTACTATCTTGAGAAGCTCGGCATTACAAAAAAGGGTCTCGGGGTCGTAGGGCATGGACTGCGCGCTGAATTTGCTGAGAACCAGCTCATTCTGCGCGGACTTGTGCCGCCAGTCTTTGGCGGAACAGGAAAGGAAATGAGTGTC
>CAMCII010000467.1 GCA_945874505.1 Bordetella parapertussis
ATGGGCGACGTTAAGCCTCGTACGCGGGCTTCGATCTCGGCGTGTTTAGCTTTAGGGTCTGCTGCAGCTTCGATTTCAGCACGATAGGCAACCTCGAGGCCGCCCTCGATGGGCAGCGAACCCCATTGAGCAGAGGGCCAGGCATACCGAAAATTAAAGCGCCCAGGGGCTTGATGGCCAGCAGCAGCGACACCAAACGCGCGACGCATAATCAACGAACACCACGGCACAGTTGATTGCGAGACTGCTGTCAACGCGCGCACGCCCGCACGCATCACACCGTCTTGCTCGGCCTCAATACCAATCTGAAAACCAGCCACATCCACCATATTGATCAAGGGCAAATGAAAAGTCTCGGCCAAATCAATCATGCGAACAAACTTGTCTGAAGTTTGACGATCCCAGGCACCACCGTAGTGATAAGGGTTGCTTGCCGCGAACACCACGGGCCAGCCATCCACGCGCGCCAAACCGCCGACGATTGCGCGCCCCCACTGCTTGCCCATTTCTAAGAACGAACCTGGATCCACCAAGGCCTCAATGATTGGTCGGATTTTATAAACCTTGCGGGGATCTTTCGGGATCGCATTGCGCAACCAGCTTTGATCAAGCGTTTCGGTGGGTACAGCGACACGCGGCGGTAGCTCATGCACTGAAGCAGGCAAATAGGATAAGAAACGGCGCGCCGCGACAAACGCCTCAGCCTCAGAGGCAACCTCATCATCGACCACGCCATTGCGAGCATGAATCTGGCTACCGCCCAACTCGTTCTTCGTATAGTTCTGGCCGATGCGTGCAACAACTGGTGGGCCTGCAACAAACAACTGCGAAGTGTCTTTGACCATCACCGAATAATGACTGGCCGACACCCGCGCCGAACCCTGACCGGCCACAGAGCCCAAAGCCAACGATACGCAAGGCACTTGAGCCAAACTACGGGTGATCGATGTCCAGATTTTCATCTTAGGCAATAAGGCATGGCCCATTTTTTCGATGTTTTTGACCGACCCCCCGCCTCCCGTACCATCGATCAAACGTACGAGGGGCAAGCGTAGATCACAGGCCATTTGTTCGGCAAAAATCATTTTGTCGCCAACCGCACCGTCATTGGCACCACCACGCACCGTGAAGTCATCGCCCACCAACACGATCGGCCGCTGGTTGATTTGCGCGCGACCGATGATGACATTAGACGGCATCACGCTCACTAATTTTCCGTCGCCGTCATAGGTG
This sequence comes from Bordetella parapertussis, assembly GCA_945874505.1. Classification (GTDB taxonomy): domain Bacteria; phylum Pseudomonadota; class Gammaproteobacteria; order Burkholderiales; family Burkholderiaceae_B; genus Zwartia; species Zwartia parapertussis_J. Next base: position 1,234 of record CAMCII010000467.1, read on the forward strand.
GCGGTACCGGCTAGCCCACCCACCTCACGAAAGGTCTGCGGATCCACCAGTTGATCGATGCGTTCGCGTACGGTGAGCTTACCGTTGTCGTGCTGTCGCTTGATCTTATCTTCTCCACCCATTGTGAGTGAAAGTTTTTTTCTAAGCGCTAATTCTTCTAGTTCGGGGGTCCAACTCATTGTTTTGCTCGGTCCTTGTGTGATGACACATCCGCAAGCGCGTCATGTCTGCTCCTGTTGGCCTGTGCGGCTCAATCAATATTGTTCTCGAGTCAACAAGATACCTCATTGCCGGCTAAATTTGGTAGAAATTGGTGAGCGACAACCGAACTCTGTCGGCATTCAGAAGTGGCGGTGCCGATAGGACATAGGGAAACCCTTGGTACGGCGCAGTCTGATCGGCTCGATAGCGCGCAAGGCATCCCGAGCGCTACGGTGGCACAATAGCGTTTTTTGCACGAGCTTCTGCCATGACCTCAGCCACCGCCCCCTCCAGTTCTATTGTTTCGCTTGATGCAGTCAGCCTGTCGCGTGCGATTCATCGCCGCGAGGTGTCTTGTGTCGAGGTGCTAGAAGCGTTCTTAGTGCAAATAGACCAACAAAATCCAACCGTCAACGCCATCGTGGCCATGCCTGAACCCGACACCCTGTTTGCTCAGGCACATGAACGCGACGCACAGTTAGCGCGCAAGCAAAGCATGGGTGTGCTGCACGGGTTTCCGCAGGCGCCCAAAGATATTGCCCCTGTAGCGGGCATGATCACCACCAACGGCTCGCCGATTTTTAAAGGGCAAGTCACCACGACGGATTCGGCGGCCAATGCACGCGTACGTGCCGCCGGAGCGATTTTTGTCGGGCGTACCAATTCGCCAGAGTTTGGCCTGGGCGCACACACCTACAACCCTGTCTACGGCATCACCCGCAACGCTTTTGACCCCTCGCGCTGCGCGGGTGGCAGCAGTGGTGGCGCGGGCGTTGCCCTCGCCTTGAATATGCTGCCAGTTGCTGACGGCTCTGACATGATGGGATCGCTGCGTACACCAGCAGCGTTTAACAACGTGTTCGGCTTTCGAACCTCACCGGGCTGTGTGCCCCACGGGCCCGGCGAAGAAGTTTTTTTTCAGCAATTCAGCGTCACGGGCCCCATGGCTCGCAACATTCCTGACCTTGCCTTGCTACTGTCGGTGCAAGCTGGGTTTGACGCCCGTCTGCCACTATCGCGTCGGCAAGACGATGTCAAATTGTTTGAGCAACCGCTCGAGCGCGAACTGCGCGGCACGCGCATTGGTTGGCTTGGTAATTTAGGCGGTCATTTGCCCATTGAAGCGGGGCTCTTAGAGATCACCGAAACTGCACTCGAACACTTCAGAGCGATCGGCTGCACGGTTGAGGCTGCACGACCGAGCTTTGATCTTGAGCAACTCTGGAACGCTTGGCTCACGTTACGCAGCTTTACTTTTTCGGGGGGCAATGCCCACCACTATCACTCGGCCAGTTCGCGCGCCTTACTCAAGCCCGAAGCACTGTGGGAGATCGAACGCGGCTTGGCTTTGTCAGGATCCGACGTTTTTGCTGCCGCAAAATTGCGCACAGCTTGGTATCAAGAGCTACGACGCCTATTTGAAACGTTCGACTTTTTAGTCATGCCCGCAGCGCAGGTCAGCCCGTTTGCAGCCGAAGAGCACTGGCCTAAGCAAATCGCCGGAACAAATATGGACACCTATCACCGCTGGATGCAATCGGTGATTCCGGCCACGATGGCGGGCTTGCCA
>CAMCII010000468.1 GCA_945874505.1 Bordetella parapertussis
CGCAGTATCGACTTTTTGGTTGAAATCAACACGCGCTTGCACCGTAAGGTGAGTTATACGATCCGCATGGAGCCTGGTGTCCAGACGCCGGAGCAAACCCTTGAGTTATGTTCGGGCTCTTGCCGCGACACGGCCTGGCTGATGGTGCAAGTGTTTCGGCACTTTGGCTTAGCGGCACGTTTTGTCTCGGGCTATTTGATTCAGTTAAAGCCCGATGTTGAGGCCGTGGGTGGCCCAACGGGGGCGACTTCAGACTTTACTGACTTACATGCCTGGTGCGAGGTCTATTTGCCTGGCGCAGGTTGGATAGGGTTGGATGCGACCTCGGGATTGTTGGCGGGCGAGGGGCATATACCAATCGCTTGTACACCCGAACCTTCGTCGGCTGCGCCCATTGACGGTGCACTAGATGAGTGCGAAGTTGGATTTGAGCACCAAATGTCAGCACGCAGGGTGTTTGAGTCACCGCGGGTGACCAAACCTTACGACGACGCGCAATGGCAAAGCATCGTGGCGCTCGGTGCAGCGGTTGATGTTGCATTAGAGGATCAGGATGTGCGTTTGACAATGGGTGGCGAGCCCACCTTTGTGTCGGCGCTGGATCGAGATGGTGCCGAATGGAATACAGAGGCTCTTGGCCCCACTAAGCGAGGTTTGGGCTTAGAACTGGTGCAGAAATTAAGTCAGCGCTATGGCGCAGACGGATTTTTGCATTATGGCCAAGGTAAATGGTACCCAGGCGAACAACTGCCGCGTTGGTCTTTATCGGCTTTTTGGCGCGAGGATGGTCAAGCTTGCTGGCAGGATCCAGCTTTGTTTGCTGATGAGCGCGAAGAGCATCATTACACGATTGAGGATGCCAAGCGTTTGATTCAAACGTTGACGCAAAGACTAGGGCTCGAACAAAAATATATTCAACCGGCCTTCGAAGACACTTTTTATTATTTGTGGCGCGAACGCACCTTGCCCGTCAACGTCGATCCGTTTGACTCGCGCCTAGAGGACGAGATGGAGCGCGCGCGCTTGCGGCGTGTCTTCTCAAATCAACTGGATGTGCCGGTTGGGTATGCCTTGCCGCTTGCCGTGGCAGAGGGTGAGCAGGCCAAGGTGCAACGCTGGCGCTCAGGCCCGTGGTTTTTGCGTGACGACAGAATGTATTTGATCCCGGGCGATTCACCAATGGGGTACCGCTTACCGCTCGACTCGTTGCCGTGGGCGAAAAGTACCGATCGGCCTGTTGCCCCAGATGCTGATCCTTTTGCACCACGTACAGCGTTGCCCGCTGCGACCGAGCTGCGCCTGCAATGGCCAGCGACGGGTGAATCTCTACAGAGGCCGGATTCTGAGAGCACCCGTGATTTAGGTAGTGCGCGGCATTCGCATCTTGAGCCCATGAAGGGTGTCGGTCAGGATCCGCGCGTTAACGCGGTAGAGGAATCGCCGCCCGCGAAGTTTGAATCGGCGGTCGACCTGACACGCACCGCGCTGTGCGTTGAGGTACGCAACCCTAATCGCAGCAATGGCCCGAAGATTGAGTTTACAGAGCCGCAGTCTTCGGTGCTTTATGTCTTTATGCCACCGCTTAAACGGCTAGACGACTACTTGGCACTGCTCGCTGCCCTTGAGGTCAGTGCAGTTGAACTCGGTTTCAAAATTGTGATCGAGGGTTACGCGCCGCCGCGCGATCCGCGTTTGACAGTGTTACAGGTGACGCCGGATCCGGGTGTGCTCGAGGTCAATATTCATCCGGCAAAAAACTGGGATGAGTTGGTCGATCACACACAATTTTTGTATCAGGCCGCGCACGAAACTCGCCTAAGCAGCGAAAAGTTTATGAATGATGGCCGCCATACCGGAACCGGGGGCGGTAATCATTTTGTCATGGGGGCTGCAACGCCAGCCGATAGCCCCTTTTTCCGTCGGCCCGATGTGCTGTCTAGCTTGTTAACGTTTTGGCATAACCACCCCTCGATGTCATATCTGTTTTCGGGGTTGTTTATCGGACCAACCAGCCAGGCGCCCCGTGTTGACGAAGCGCGCAATGATCAACTCTACGAGTTAGAAATTGCGATGCAAGAGATCGAGCGGCAGCAAAAACAACCAGGCGGCTGTCCGCCCTGGATGATTGACCGCGCGCTGCGTAACATCTTGATTGACGTCACGGGTAATACGCATCGTTCTGAGTTCAGTATTGATAAGTTGTATTCGCCTGATGGCCCAACCGGTCGGCTTGGTTTGCTTGAGTTGCGAGGCTTTGAAATGCCCCCACATGCTCAGATGAGCCTAGTGCAACAACTGTTGATTCGTGCGCTCGTGGCGTGGTTCTGGAAAACGCCTTATCATCCGCCAGGCAAAACGCGGTTGACCCGTTGGGGCACGCAGCTGCACGACCGGTTTATGCTGCCGACTTTCATCATGATGGACTTTGATGACGTGCTGGCTGAGCTTCATCGCGCCGGGTTAGCGTTCGACAGATCGTGGTTTGCACCGCACATGGAGTTCAGGTTTCCGTTGATCGGCCATACCGAGCTCAAAGGCATGCAGTTGACCTTGCGCACTGCGCTTGAACCTTGGCATGTCATGGGTGAAGAGGGCGGCGGTGGAGGTACGGTGCGTTACGTGGATTCGTCGGTCGAGCGCTTAGAGCTTAAGGTCTCTGGATTTACGGATAACCGTTATGTGATCTCGGTCAACGGTGTCGCCCCGACCTTGCAGCCCACCGGAGTTGAGGGCGAGTTTGTGCTTGGCGTGCGGTATCGCGCTTGGAACCCACCTTCAGCCTTGCACCCGACGATTGCCGTGCACGCGCCGCTGTCGTTTGATATTGTTGACCGGTGGCTCGCGCGCTCGCTGGGTGGCTGCCGCTACCATGTGGTGCATCCGGGTGGGCGTAGTTACGATACCCTGCCGGTGAATTCTTTTGAAGCCGAGAGTCGCCGGCGTGCAAGATTTTTCAAGCTTGAGCATACGCCCGGTGAAATCGAGTTACAACCTCAGGCCAC